>NZ_VUMH01000003.1 GCF_009696265.1 Desulfovibrio porci | reverse complement strand
TTTGGTCGGCTCAAGGACTGGCGCAGAATTGCCATGCGCTATGACCGATGCGCTCACACGTTCTTCTCGGCCATATGCCTCGCTGCCTCCGTTATTTTTTATCTCAATTAATGAGTCCTGAGCCTAGTTGGAGACGCCGCCGGGCAGAATCCGCCGGGTTCCCAATGTCGGCCCTTTGCCCAGCGCGGCGACCATGCCCGTCCAGGCGAATAATCACAGCGTCATCTATCCCGTCTGCCCGTTTGGGGTGGGCGGGCTTTTTTGTGGCAGCCTCCCGGGTGCGCGGAAATTTCGTATTATCGTGCGTCTCATCCTTACTATTTCCGTGCCGCCGAAGGGTATTAGCTGGTTCGGGCCAAAGGGGGCGGCGGGAAAAGGCGGTCGGGAGTGACCGTCGGCGTATATTTGGCGATATATCAAAATTATGAATAATTTATGCTTGTGAAGGTAAATTTTATGATATATACATTTTTTCAAACGAAATTAAGTCAATTTACGACATAGAAAGTTTTTATTGACCTGCCTTTTTGTTGGAGACGTCGCCGGACAGAGTCCGACAGCTTCCCAATGCCGGACTTCTGTCCGGCGCGGCAACCCCGCCGCCCAAGCGAACTATACCGTAGTGTCATGCAGATGATCTGCCGGATCGTCCGCGTCGGAATGTCAGGTGTTTCCGAAGCGGGATTCGCGCGTATGCTCCGGTAGGCCACTCTTGGGCGGCCTCTCCGGTTTTGTGAGGTTGCCATGTACATACTGCATAAGCCGGAGGCCGCGAAGCGCGTGACCCTGCCCGGCGAAAAAATCCGTGACGCCCAATTGGACTTCAATCTTGCCGATGTGAACGCCGCGCGGCAGGGGGACGATCTTGTCCTGTCCTTTGAGGACGGCGCGCAGTTGGTTTTCACCAACTATTTCCAGATCCACGACGGAAATTTACCCGAGCTGAATTTTGCTGACGGCCTGAAACATCTGGGACCGGACGACTTCCGTTCGGACTGGGAACGCCCGCACGACAAAGCCGAGGCCGCACCCGGCACGCGCGAAGGCGGCATGGACGGGGCGGACGCTTCCGGCAGGCTGGCCGGAGTCAGCGCTGACTCCGGAGCCGACGCCCGGGCGTCGGCTCCGGACAGCTCTTCTTCAAGGCCAACCGCGCAGAGTCCGCAGACTCCGCCACAGGCCGACGCGTCCCGCGCCGGAACCAACAGTCAGGGGCCGGTGCAGGATTCCAATTACCACGTCTGGGACAGTCTGGAACTGCTGGATGGCAGACCCCATCTGGGGCCGCTGGATGTGGGCTGGAACCGGGGCTGGAATCAGGAATGGCAGCGTACAAGCGCGGGCCGCGAGGACGGCGGGGACAGTTTCACGCTGGCGCAAAATACCGTGGTCTCGCCCGCGTCCGGGGGACAGACGCCTCCTCCCAATACCCTGCCGGTCATCGACGGCGCGGACCTGACCCTGCGTGTGGACGAGGCGGGCGTCAGGGGCGACAGGGCTGACCTGAGCGGCCTTGCCGATGCCAATACCCTTCATCCCGGTATTCCCATGGCCTCCGGCAGCGCCGACGCCATGGACCCGGACGGCGACGCACTGACCTGGCTGGTGCGGGGCACGGGGGACAACGGCACAAGCGTCGTGACGCGGTACGGCACTGTGAGCGTCGGCCCTGACGGCACGTATGAATATACGCTGGACGCAAGCCGCAGCAATGCGCTGGCCCAAGGCGAAACGGCCACGGATTCCTTCACGCTGCTGGTCAGCGACGGCAGGGGCGGCACGGCGGAACAGATCGTCACGGTGACCATTACCGGCACTAATGACGCGCCGGAACTGAGCTTTGCCTCTCCCGACCAGGGACAACTGGAGGCTTCCGTCACGCAGGCGCGGAACGACGGCCGGTTCGACGTGGCCGATCCCGACCACGATGGCGCGCTTGGCGGTTCGAGCGGCGGCGCCCCAAATCAGAGCTTCAGTATTGTGGGGAACGGCGCCACCCCTGGCTCAGCCGGACCCAACCCTGATGGCGGCGCTTCGCTGACGACCGCCTACGGCACATTGACCATCCACAAAGACGGCACATACGATTATGTGCTGAACCCCGACGGCGCGGTGAAGAACCTTCCCGCCCACAACGGCGTCCACACGGAAAATTTTGTAGTCACAGTCACGGACGCGCACGGCTCATGGGACAGTCTGCCCATCAGCGTCGTCATTCACAATGACGCCAACAACGCGCCCACTGTGGATGTTTCCGGACCCGGCAGCGTCTTGGACGTCAGCGTCACGGAAGCCGGCGTGCAGGAGGGCGGCAATCTTCCTTTCACGGACACGCCTTCAGCAAGCGGCCGGGTCGTGGCCACGGACGCGGACGGCGACAGTTTGTCCTACAGCGTGGACAGGAACGACGGCACATATGGCAGGCTGGAACTCCATGCCGACGGAAGTTACGTCTACACCCTGGATAATACGAAAGGGGCCACCCAGGGGCTCAAAGCAGGTGAAACGAAGACCGACGTTTTCACCGTCACGGTGAGCGATGACTACGGCGGCACGGTGGAAACCACAGTCACCGTCACAATCACGGTCACCAACGATGTGCCCGAGTTGAGCTTCGCTGACGGCGGGGCCGATGCCGGCAAGCATACGTTGAGCGGACGCGGCAGCGGAGACTCGGGAACGCTTGGCAAGCTGAATGTGCTTGATCCGGACGCGGACGGCAGACTTGGCGACATCATGGAGGACGGCATTACCCCCGCCCAGAGCTTCAGCATTGCCAACGGCGCCGCCACCGTTGGCACGGGTACGGCGCATTCTGACGGCAGCGCCGTGTTTGAAACGGAGTTCGGTTCGCTGACCGTTGACAGAAACGGCAACTATTCCTTCTCCTCCACGAAAGGGGTCACCGCCGACACGACGCTGAATTTTGTGGTCACTACCACGGACGCCCATGGGGCGGTTTCCAATGCGCAGACCATTACCGTCATCCTCACGCCTGATCAGGTTCCGGTCATCACGTCCACGAATCATACCCACAGCGTTACGGAAGCCGGCGTGCGGGAGGGCGGCAATCTTCCTTTCACGGACACGCCTTCAGCGAGCGGCAAGGTCGAGGCCACGGACGCGGACAACGACAGCCTGTCCTACAGCGTGGACAGGAACGACGGCATATATGGCAGGCTGGAACTCCATGCCGACGGAAGCTATGTCTACACCCTGGATAATGCGAAGGGAGCCACTCAGGCGCTCAAAGCCGGCGAAACAAAGACCGACGTCTTCACCGTTACGGTCAGCGACGGCCACGGCGGCACGATCTCGCAGGTTATCACCGTCAATGTCACGGGCACCAACGACGTGCCCGAGCTGAGCTTCGCGTCCGGCACCACGGGCGTACACACGCTGGCGGACAACGGCACGGCCCGGACCGCCACCGGAAAGTTCAATGTCGCGGACCCGGACGCCGACGGCATACCGGGAAACATGGTGCCGGTCGACGGCGGATCCAAAGCCAGTCAGAGCTTCGGCATCGCCGGGACGGACGGAACCATGGGCACGGGTACGCCTCACGCCGACGGCAGCATATCTTTCACCACCGAGTACGGCACGCTGACCATCGACAAAAACGGGAACTATACCTATACCCTGAATCCGAACGCTGAAAAGGTCATCGCGCTGAGTTCCAGCCAGACGCACGACGAGCATTTCACGGTCACGGTCACGGATGCGCACGGAGCTGTCTCCGAAACAAGACCCATAACGGTGACGATCACCGGCAAGGACGATCCGCCCAAAATCCACGGAGCCACGGGCACGCATTCGGTGAAGGAGGAGGGCGTCGCGCCCCAGAGCAATACGGATGATCCAGGCACCCCCTCCGTCAGCGGCATGCTGAACGCGGAACATACGGACGGCGACCGCAGCGACGCCATCATTTTCGACCTGGCGGGCAGTGTGAAGATTAACGGCACGCCGACACCCATTACGCCCGGCGCGGGCGGCACGGTGTTGAACACGGCCTACGGCACGCTGACGCTCAATCCCACGGGCGACAATGCCTGCGCTTACGAATTTGTTCTGGACAATAACGCGGCTATCGTGAACAGACTGGCTGAAGGTCAGACAGTCACCCTGACCTTCCAGGTTCGGGTTACGGACGGCGGCGGCGCCCATTACGAAGATCTGATCATCACCATCACCGGCAGCAACGACCGTCCGGTGATCAGCAGCGTGGGCGCCCCGGCGGCGGTAGCGGAAGATGACGGCTCCCATGCCGTAACGTCCGGCCAGGTCATTGCCTCGGATGTGGATGCGGGCGACAGCCTGAGCTACAGCCTGAATGACCAGGGCGGAAACCAGGTGCAGATTCTGCAGGGCGAGTACGGCCGTCTGGAGATCATCCAGGGCACGGGCGCGTATACCTATTATCTGGACAACCGCAAGGCCCAGTCCCTGGCGGAAGGGCAAACCGGCTATGACGAATTCACGGTGCGCGTCGTCGATAAGCTGGGCGCGTATACCGAGGAAACCCTCCGCATTCCCATCACGGGCAAAGACGACCCGCCGGTGCTGGGCAATCTGAGCGGCAGCGTGACGGAAGATAACGGCGCGCATGATGCCACGCCGTTGCCCGGCGGTTCCGTAACAACCACGGGACGGGTGACCGCCACGGATGTGGATACGCTGGACACGGACAAACATTTCTCGCTGACCGCGTCGGTGGATGCCCCCGGCAACTCCGTCAGCGGCGACGGCAGCGCCGTAGCCCCCTATACGGTGGAAGGAAAGTACGGCACGCTGACCTTCCACAGCGACGGCAGCTATACGTATACCCTGCGGGATAACGCGTTAAACGACATCCAGAAGCTGAACGTGGAAGACCAGCTCACGGACAGCTTCACGATCAAGGCGACCACCGGCCACGACGGCATCGACTCTTCCTCGAGCACCGGCAATCTGGTCATCACCATTCAGGGCAGCAACGACAATCCGGTGGTGGACGCCACGTACACGTATGACCTGAATGTCTCGTGGGACGGTACCGGCGCCGTCACTCCGGAAAACGGGCAACTTGTCGTCACGGACGCGGATGCCAATGAGGCGGTGGTGCAGGATACGTCGAACGCTGGCCATCCCGGCGCGATCACTTCCACCCACCACAACTTTTATTTCCTGACGAAGAACGGCGGGGCCGGCGATCCTGAAAGCGATGACGCCCAGAAATTTCAGTCCGCCGAAGGGAAATTCGGTGTGCTCACCGTGGACCCGTATACCGGAAAATATGTATATACCCTGAACCAGTATGCCCCGAACCTGGACACGGGCGGGGATGAGCGCTTTGTCATTTACGTGGCGGACGGGCACGGCGGCTGGACTTCCCAGGAAATCACGGTGCACGTCGCTCCCGTGCCTTCTCCGCCGATAGGGCCGGGGCCGAGTTATGATCTCACCGGTACGGATATGGTTGTGACGGAGGATAAGCTGGAAACCTTCGGGAGCGACGGCTCCGTCCGCGTGTGGGACGAGGGGCAGGCTTCCGGGGCTCCGAGCGGCGAACTGTACGGTTTTTATGTCAATGGCCATTTCGTCACTACGGTGACCGGCCTCTATGGTACGGCCACCATTGATCCTGTGACGGGCAAGTACGTTTATGTGCTGAACAATTCCCTGGCGGCGGTGCAAGAGCTTCGCCAGGACGCGGAGTTGACGGAAACATTGACGCTGTGGCATGGAGCCGAGTCAAGCAAGATCACTGTCACCATCAAGGGCACCAACGACCGGCCGGAAGTCTCGCTCTCCGATGTCCATCTCTCCGTGACCCAGACGGATGGAGCGGACGCCGCCACGGCGGTGGGCACGGCCTTGGCGACGGACATCGATCAGGGCGATACGCACACCTTCTGGCTGGACGCCGCCTGCACGACAAAAACGCAATACTATGCCTTCACCCTTGACGGCGACGGCAAGATCATCGGAGGGCCGACGCTGACCAGCGCGGCGGGCGCGCACTTCCGCGTGGATATTGATCCGGCCACAGGCAAGTATACTCTGACATATCTGGCGGGCGGACCGCATTTTACGCAGGATGATACGCGGGACGTCAGCTTTACGGTCTATACCTGGGACAATTCCGGGGCCACGGACGGCAGTGACGTGTCCGAGCCGCAAACCGTCACGGTGACCATCAACGGCACCAATGCCGCCCCGGAGTGGCACATCCCCCTGACCAACGCGGTTACGGAAGACAACGGACTGCCGACAACCCCCGCGGGAACGAACGTTACCTGCTCCGGCGCTTTCCTGACCGACGGCGGCGTGACGGACGACACCGGCAACTCGGCGGATTCCGGCCTGTCCTTCAGCATCAACGGCAGCACCTCGCTGCTCAAGGGGATGTACGGCACCCTGCTGATCACCGACGCGCGCACCGGCGCTTATACCTATACGCTGGACAATGCCCTGGACTCGGTGCAGAGCCTGGGCGTCGGCGAACACGTGACGGAAACATTCACCATCCGGGTGACGGACAAGCACGGCGGCTACAGCGAGGAAACCGTCACCATCACCATCAACGGCACCAATGACGCGCCCACGCTGAATGCGTGCTCGGATCTGCATCTGACGGCCACGGCCAACAGCGCGAGCGCAACTTCGGCGAACGCCGCGGCCGTGGGTCACGACGTGGACGTTCACGACAGCCTGACCTACAGCTTCAGCTATGATGCTTCCGCCGGCGGCGACAATCACGGCCTGGACTATAACGACTACGGCACGTTCGGCATTGATCCGAATACCGGCAGGTATACGTTCACTCTGGACAACAGCAAGGATGCGGTCAGAAGTCTTTCCGAGAATGACTCCGTGGACCTGCATTTCAGCGTGACAGTGAGTGACGGGCACGGCGGCACGGCCAGCCAGGATATGGTCGTGCATATTTCCGGCGTCAACGACGCGCCGGAGTTTGTGGACGGCAGCAACCAGCCGCTGGCCGATGGCGTTGCCGTGACCGGTTCGCTTGCCTGGGACGCGGGCATGCCGCTGACAGGCACGGTCCATGCCGCGGATGCGGAAAACGATACGCTGAGCTACGGCATTCAGGGTTCGCTCACGGGCACGTACGGCGATCTGACTATCGACAGCGCCACGGGCCAGTATACCTATACGCTGCACCCCGGTCTGACGCAGGATATGCTGCCGCCGGACGCGACGGACAAGTTCACTCTCGTCGTGTCCGACGGCCACAGTCAGAACGGCACGGATACGGTGGATCTGGGCATCAGCATCACCGGCGGAACAGCCGTTTCCGCCCCCCTTTCCCTGTCCTCGTTGCTGACGGATGTGCCGCAGGAGGGCGATTCCGAGGTAATGGCCAACCTGCTGGCCGAAGGGATGAGCCTGAACGAGTTGCTGGGCGGCGGGGACAGAGGGACTGATGCCGCTGTTTCCGCGCCCGCCGCGCAAGCCGTCGCGGACGCGGCGTCGTTTGCCGCTCCCGTGGATCTGATCTCCCCCCCAGGCGGCGAGGAGGAAGCCATGGTCCGTCTGGTTCTGGAACATCAGGCCGGATAGGTGAAAGTAAAACCCGCATTATTAGAGCAAGTTCACGTTGAAATTGCTTTGGCGGCTGCGAGAGCAACCGCCTGCCACAAAGGCGTGCGTGCAATGTATTTGCGCAGGTAAGCGCCGAAGTGGGCGTCCTTACACGTTACGAATGCACATTTTTAACGTTAATCTGCTCTAAAGAACGGTTCCCGGAACGCACTGTTTCGCGGGAGCCGTTCTTTGTTTCGTCCGTTGCGCTAAAAGGCATCCGGCGCTGATTCGGGCTGATCAGTCCGGATCAGCGCAGAACAGTCAGCCGCCCGTCCTCCATGCGCGCCTCGCGGTTGATGCAGAGCGGAGCGTCCTCCCCGTGGTGGGAGACAAAGATCAGATGCACGCCCAGGCCTCCGGCTTCCGCCGGGGCGGCCAACTGGTCCAGCAGGGTCAGATAGCGGGCACGGCTTTCCGCGTCCAGGCCGGAACAGGGTTCGTCCAGCAACAGGATGTCCGGGCGGCCCATCAGGGCGCGGGCCAGAAACAGGCGGCGCAACTGTCCGCTGGAGAGCAGGCGGATGGATTTTCCCGCCACGCGGGCCGCGTCCCCTTCCGGAAAAAGCCCTGCAATGGCTCGCCGGGCCTCGTCTCGCTCCGCTTCCGTAAAATCCCGGTACAACCCGATGCTGTTGTCAAAGCCGGAGCAGACCAGTTCCAGCCCGCTGAGCGTGAAGCCGTAGAGGGCCTGGGAAAGGTCGGATACCAGGCGCACGCCCTTGCGCACGTCGGCCAGCATTTCCACATGCCCGCCCCGGCCCGGCAGCCAGCGGCTGACGGCGCCCCCGGCGGCCGCGAATTCGTCCCCGGCCAGCAGGCGCAGCAGGGTGGACTTGCCCGAGCCGTTGGCCCCGGCTATCCGCCAGTGTTCGCCTTCGTGCAGACTCCAGGTGACATTGTGCAGAACCTCGTGGCGGTCGATGAAGACCGACACGTTTTCCAGTGAGAGCAGAATACGGCCCGTGGCGCTGTATACCGGACGGTTTGGCTTGGCGCGCGCGGGTTTGCCCGCCCCGGCGCCATGGGCGGACGGGATCGGGGGCGGCGCGTCCAGCAGGCGGCCCTCGCTGATGTAGCGGCGTTCCGCGCACCAGTCCGGCAGGGCGCCGGTCCGGTGCGCGGTGAGAATCACGGTGCAGCGGCCGGAGTATTCCTCCAGCACATCGAAAAAGATTTTTTTATGGGTCGCGTCCAGGCCGTCGGTGCATTCATCCAGCAGCAGCAGGGCGGGCGCGCGCAGCAGGGCCCGGCCCAGCAGCAGCAGGCGCAACTGGCCCTGCGAAAGCGTGGGCAGGTCGCGGGACAGCAGGCCCTGGGCCTTCATGCGGACGGCCAGGGCTTCCACGGCGGCCTCGCGCTCGACGTCCCCCCATGCGCCGGACTGATTGTAGAGCAGGGGCGCGTCCTCCAGGCCGGTGAGCAGCAGGTCGCGGCCCGTGATATCCCAGGCCTGGCGCTGGTAATTCTCCTGTTGTGCCGGGGAAACCAGCGCGCTCATGGCCCGCCCGGCCAAGGGGGATTCTTCCGCTCCTTCCGGCGTATGCCAGTAAATATGCCCCTGCGCGGGCCAGAGTTCGCCGCGCAGCAGGCGCAACAGGGTGGATTTACCCGAACCGTTGGGACCCAGCAGGGCGCAGTGGCGGCCGTGCTCCACCCGCCAGTTGATATGGTGCAGAACCATTTCCTGGCGGGAGTCGCCGGGCAGAAACAGGCTGACGTCGTTCACCGTGACCAGAGGGATACCTTGGGGCCTTGTGACGGCATCGGACAGAGAAGGTCTGGACTGGAATTGGGACATGGCTCGTGTCGGTGTTGCGGTTAGAGCATGTAACACTTGAGCAATCTAGAAGGTGTCGCCATAAGATGAATTTTCGTGTTATATCAAGGAGAAAGAGCCTTTTATGAAGGAAGTGCACTCTTTTGGTACTCGACCGGAATAAAAGGCGAATTTCGACGCAGAGGTAACCGGAAAGACGCGCATGGCGACACCCTCTACAGAGGGAGGGCGGTCATCCGTCCCTTGTCGAAAAACACATATTCCGTGAAGCCGAAGGCCTTGGCGTAGGAGGCCAGCCGCGCGAAGCCGTAAGCCACGTCGTCCGTGCCGTGGGCGTCCGAGGCGAAGCTGACGGGCAGGCCCAGCTCGGCGGCCAGGGCCATGATCGGCGGGGCCGGGTAGATTTCGCGGCAGGTTTTGCGCAGCCCGGCCGAGGAGATTTCCATAGCCATGCCCGCATCGCGCAGGGCCGTCAGGCAGCGGCGGATGTGCGCCAGGCTCTCCAGCTTGGCCAGCCAGATGTGGAACTGCTCCACGGAGAAAATTTTGATCAGGTCCGGGTGGGCCGCGATATTGAACAGGCCGGAGCGGAGCATGGCCTCCCAGGCCGTGAAATAGGCCGTATAGCGGCTTTCGCACTCCTCCTGGGAGGCGTTTTTCCAGGGCTCCACGCCGTCGTCAAAGCCCCAGCGCCCAAGAAAATGCACGCTGCCCAAGAGATAGTCGAAGTCATAGGCCTTGCAGGCGGTGCGGGTAAAGTCCTCCTGCCCGTCCAGCCAGTCCATTTCCATGCCGAAAAGCACCCGGCAGGGGCCGTGCGCCCCTTCGCGCGGCGCGGCCTTGAGCGCCAGCACCTCGCGGGCGTAGTCCGGCAGATGGCGGCTGAGCCGCTCACGGTATTCGTGCTGGTAGTCAAAGCCCTGCGGGCGCGGCGAGTGTTCGGAAAAACCCAGCAGGGTCAGGCCCTTGTCCAGGGCTGAAGCATACATCTCCGCGGGCGTGTTCGCCCCGTGGGAATACTTGGTATGGGTGTGCAGATCGACTGTTATCATAATTTTTTCAGGCGGAGCTTCTCAAAAGCGTCTGTTGCCCCCCGGCCGCGTCAGCCGCCGATGCCGGTCAGGTCTGTATTATAAAGATACTATCCCTGATCCGTCATCGGCGGCTTCCTTGCCGGAAAGCAAAATACATCTTTTGAGAAACGCCGCCAGGTAAAAGTCCGTCTTTTACGACGCCGGTGCTATCCGATGAGTCTCTTTACAATTTCCTGCCCGGCCTTTCGCCCCGCGCCCATGGCCAGAATGACCGTGGCCGCGCCGGTGACGATGTCGCCCCCGGCAAAGACGTTGGGAATGGACGTTTCGCCGGTTTCTTCATTGGTCTGGATGTAGCCCCACTTATTCTGCTCCAGGTCGGGCGTGGCGTCCAGCAGAATGGGGTTGGAACGGGTGCCCAAAGCCACAATGGCCAGGTCCGTGGGCAGGTCGTACACCTCGCCCTCCACGGGCACGGGGCGGCGGCGGCCCGAAGCGTCGGGTTCGCCCAGTTCCATTTTTTGCAAGGTCACGGACTGCAGGCGCATTTCGGCGTCGCCGTTGAAGCGCAGGGGCGCCGCCAGCATGGCGAACTGCACGCCCTCTTCCTCCGCGTGTTCGATTTCCTCGCGGCGGGCGGGCATTTCAGCCTTGGTGCGGCGGTAGACGATGTAGACGTTGTCCGCGCCCATGCGCAGGGCCGTACGCGCCGCGTCCATGGCCACGTTGCCCGCGCCGAAGACGGTGACGTTCTTGCCGGGGAAGGCCGGAGTGTCCTGCTTCGGGAAGTCATAGGCGCGGCCCAGATTCACACGGGTCAGGTATTCGTTGGCCGAGAACACGCCCACCAGGTTTTCGCCGGGCACGCCCAGAAAGACCGGCAGGCCCGCGCCCACGCCGATGAACACGGCGTTGTATTCCTTGCGCAGTTCGGCCACGTCCAGGGTGCGGCCGCCCACGTAGTTCATGTGGAAGCCCACGCCCGCCTGGCGCAGGCCGTTGATTTCCGTGGCGACCACGTTCTTGGGCAGACGGAAGGCCGGGATGCCGTAAATCAGCACGCCGCCCGGCTCGTGCAGGGCTTCAAAGACGTCCACCTTGATGCCCGCGGCGGCGCAGACGCCCGCGCAGGTCAGGGAGGAGGGGCCGGAGCCGATGCAGGCCACTTTTTTGCCGCACTGGGGCACGGCGCAGGCATTGGTGCCCGTGACCTGCTCACAGGCCGTGGCGGCGATGTAGGTGTCGGCCACAAAGCGTTCCAGGCGGCCGATGGCGATGGGCTGGCCCTTGGCCTTCAGAATGCATTTGCCCTCGCACTGGTTTTCCTGCGGGCAGACGCGGCCGCAGACGGCGGGCAGACTGTTGGTGGATTTGATGATCCGGTAGGCCGCGTCCATATTGCCGCGCGCCACTTCGCCGATGAAGTCGCGGATGGGCACTTCCACCGGACAGCCCGAAACGCAGAGCGGCTTTTTGCACTGGAGGCAGCGCGAGGCTTCTTCCACGGCCATTTCTTTGGTGTAGCCCAGGGCCACTTCCTCAAAATTGGAACGCCGCACTTCGGCGGGCTGACAGGGCATGTCCACCCTGGGGGCCAGCGGTTTTTTGGCTTTCTTAGTTTCCATGAGCGCACCCGTTGTAGGAGTCGAAAGAGGTTCTTTCCTGATCGCGATAGGCGGAGAGGCGGCGGCGCAGTTCAGGGAAGTCCACTTCATGCCCGTCAAATTCCGGCCCGTCCACGCAGGCGAACTTGGTCTTGCCGCCCACGCTCACGCGACAGGCGCCGCACATGCCGATGCCGTCCACCATGATGGGGTTGAGGCTCACCGTGGTCTTCACGCCGAAGGGGCGGGTGGTGTCGGCCACGGCGGCCATCATGGGCACCGGGCCCACAGCCACAACTTCGAAAACTGTCTTGTCCTTTTCCAGCCGGTCGCGCAGCAGGTCCGTGACCAGGCCCTTGTGTCCGTAGCTGCCGTCGTCGGTGGAGATCAGCAGTTCGTCCGCGAAGGAGGAGAGCTCTTTTTCAAAGAGCAGCAGATCCTTGCTGCGCGCGCCGATAATGCCCACCACCCGGTTGCCCGCGCGGGAATGTCCCTTGGCGATGTGGTGCATGGCGGCGATGCCCGTGCCGCCGCCCACACAGATCACGGTGCCTTTTTTTTCAATGTGCGTGGGATGCCCCAGCGGGCCGCAGACGTCCGGAATGGCGTCGCCTTCCTTGAGGGTTTCCAGCAGGGCCGTGCTTTTGCCCAGAACCAGATAGACGATGGTGATGGTGCCGTTGGCCGCATCAGTGTCGGCAATGGTCAGGGGAATGCGCTCGCCCGTGGGGGTCATGCGCAACATGACGAAGTGGCCCGGGTGCGCCTTTTGGGCGATGTGCGGCGCGTGCAGGACCAGTTTGCTGGTTTTGCCCGGGATCAGGCTTTCCTTGTGCAGAATGGGTGTCGGCATATGCTCTCCTGTGCTGCAATTGGCCTTTGGCGGCAGACTGGCGTTGCGTCCTCAAGGCAAGGGTGCAACAAGAGGCGCAACACGAGCCGTTGCCCTGGAGGGCAACGCGCCGTCCGAGGCGGCGGAGCGAGTCAAAAACCGCGCTTCCGGCGAAACAATTTGCACTACCGTAGCCGCGAATGAACAGTGTGGCAAGCTTGGCGGACGGCCAAGTGCCTTGTTTCACATGGCTTTGGCGTCCGTCAGCGCCCGGTTTGTTTGAATATCCAGTCAAAATGAATTTTTTTTACGCCCGCCCCTTAAGAGCCTTGTCGACAGGCCGATAAGAACAGTGTTGAGTGGGGAAAGGGGAGAACGTAACAGCAAACCATAAGGAGGCGGATCAGACTACCCCGTTGCAGGGAAGCAGTGATCCATTCAGGGAGGAATGGACATGTCGCTTATCTTAACTGACGCATCCCTAACGGCGAAGGCCGCGCAGGATGACGCCGATCCCGAAGCCAGGCAGGACCTGGCCCGGCTTACGCGTTATCTTGCCATTTTGGAAGACAATAAAAAGGCCAGCCGCTTTGTCCCCGACGACGCGGCCCTGGCTCTGGATATGGCCGGTTTCGTACGCAACCGGCTGTGCGGCGGGCGCGCCGCGCCGGAAAGCTCTCTGGCGCGACTGGCCTTGGCTCTGGTGCAGACCTGCCCTGACGCGCCCGCGCAATAACGCGCCAAACCCATGCCATGCCCCGCATTCACGCGCCGGGCGGGCAAAACAGCCGTAGCGCGGCGTAACCCGCCGCACGGCATAACCGGAACGCATCACCTTTCCGTGACATGAAAGGGGTTGATCTGCTGATCCGTGTTCCAGCATATCTCCACTCAGAATGGGAGGGGCCGTGGGGGCTCCTCCCTTTTTTCGGTCCTGGCGGAGGAAGCGGCGGAAGCGTCCGCGCCTTTGCTTTTTTTGCCCCGTCGTCTAGAATCGAAAAACGGCCATGCGCAAGGGAGGAATCATGCTGCTGCTCAGCCCCAGAATGACGCCGGAGGAATACGCCTTCGCCCTCACGGACGAAGCCTTCGCGGCCTGGCGGCCCGTGGAGGGCAAGCGCCAGTTCTGTTTCGACTATGACGGCGAGATGACCGTGTACCAGAAGCTGGAATATATGGGCGCACTCATGCAGGGCTTTTACCGCCGTTTCAGGCAGGCTGGAGCCGTTCAGGCATGAAATGCGCGTCCTGTTCCGCAAGAATGCGCAAGCAGACGGCTTTGCCCGCCGCGAGCCAGCATTTCAAGCGTTAAATGTCCAGATACGACGGGGCGGGAAGGCGGGGTAATCGGCACGCGGCGCGGCGGGCAGCTCCGGGGTCAGATTTTTCTCCCGCTCTTGCGTCGGCCGTGGCTGAAGTCCGCCGCGTACAGGCGTGAGACCGCGCCTTTTTCCAGTTCGCCGGGCAGAATCAGAAATATGGTCTGGCGGGTGATGCCGTGCTCTTCCACGCAGCGGGCCAGATCGCCCAGCTTGGTCCAGTGCAGCTGCTGGTCCGGCCAGCCCACGCGATGAGCGCAGAGCACCGGCGTTTCCGGGGGCAGGCTGCGGGCCAGTTCGGCCTGAAGGGCCGAGGCCGAATGGGCGGAAAGATAGACGGCCAGCGAGGTTTTGTGCGCCGCCAGGGCGGCCAGGCGTTCGCGTTCCGGCACCGGGGTGCGGCCCTCCATGCGGCTGATCATCAGGCTCTGGGTCACTTCCGGCACGGTAAAGGCCACGCCCGCGGCGGCCGCCGCCGCGCAGGCCGCCGTGACGCCGGGGATCACCCGCCAGGGAATGCCGTCGCGTTCCAGCAGTTCGGCCTGTTCGCGCAACGCTCCATACAGCGAGGGGTCGCCCGTGTGCACGCGGGCCACGTTTTTGCCCGCCAGGGCCGCGTCGCGCACCAGCGCATGGCATTGCTCCAGCGTCAGCGGCGCGGAATCCGCCACCAGCGCGTCAGGCCCGGCGCAGGCCACCACCTCCGGGGGCACCAGAGAACCGGCGTAGAGCACCAGCCCGGCCTCTTCAATGGCTTTACGGCCCTTGATGGTCAGCAGTTCGGGATCGCCCGGCCCGGCCCCCACAAAGGATACCAGACCTGTCACCGCCTGCTGCGGCTTTGTTTCCGTGTCTCGCATGGAAGTTCCTTTACGCGCCGCCGGACGCGGGTTTTTGCGCGGCCAGCAGAAAGACCGGGTTCAGGGCCGCCAGATGCAGATCTCCGGCCAGTTCGCGAGCCTCGGAAGCCTGAACCTGCATGATTTCCAGCGGCCAGCCCAGGCCTTCCAGAAAGCGGCGGCAGAGGCAAAAGGTATCCAGCAGCACGCAACTGGCCACCAGCCGCCCGCCGGGAGGCAGGCGGTGGCAGACATGCCCCAGAATGTCCTCGGCGTCCTCGCCGGACAGGCCTCCGCCGATGAAGACCCGTTGCGGGTCGGGCAGAGAGGGCAGGCATTCCGGAGCCTGGCCCAGGCAGACGTCCAGAATGGCGGCCCCGAAACGGCGGCGGTTTTCCTGGATGCTCATGGCCCGCCCGGCGCTGCGCTCCACAGCCACCACCCGGCCCTCGTGGGCCAGCACGGCGGCTTCCAGAGCCACGGCCCCGGAGCCGGAACCGATATCCCAGACCACATGGCGCGGCCCCACGCGCAGGAGGGACAAGGCGGCGGCGCGCACCGGCTTTTTGGTGATCAGTTTGCCCTCCACGGCCAGTTCTTCCGCGTCCAGGCCCAGATGCGGCCTACGGGGATGCTCGCCGGGAATCAGCAGCAGGGTGCAGGCCGGGCCGAAGGTGCGGCAGGCCGTCTCGGCCAGGCTCAACTGATGCCGGGCTTCGTCGGGTGCGCCCATGCGCTCGAAAATCCAGGCCGTGAACCAGTCCACGCCCCGGTCCAGCAGGTGGCGGGCCAGCACGTCCGGGGTCATGCGGGCGTCGGTGAGGATGCAGAGCGGCGCGCCTTTGCTCGAAGCCGCGTTCAGCGGCCCCAGGTCGTCGCGCCCGTGCAGGGAGAGGCAGACGACCTTGTGCCAGGGCAGGGCCAGACGGGCGCAGGCCTGCTGCAGGGAACTGACCGCCGGGATGAGGCGTACGGCCTCCGCGCCCAACTGGCGCACCAGAGTGGCCCCGATGCCGAAAAAGAGCGGATCGCCGTCGGCCAGCAGCAGCACGCGTTCCCCGGCGGCACGCATCTGGCTCAGGCGGCTGAGCAGGGGTTCTAGCGGCAGGGTCAGGGGCAGCGGGCGGGCCTTGAGGCCATCCCCGTCTTCAAAGGCCGCCAGCAGTTCCTTGCCGCCGCAAAGCACGTCGGCTTCCTGAAGCAGAGCGCGTTGTTCAGCGGTGAGGGCCGCCGGCCCGCGCGCGCCGCCGCAATCCAGCCCCAGCACCGTGATGGGTGCGGGTTCCGGCGTGGTCGGTTCGAAAACAAAAAGTGAATGGAGCATGTCCGCCATGGGCGGCCAGCCGTCGGCCTGGAGCATTGCTTCAGCCGCTGCGGGCGGCGCGCTTTCGGAGCGTTGCTCGCCGGTTTCTCTGATCCCGGCGTCCACGGGTTCCGGCCTTTCCGTAAATGCGATGCCGGGAAGCACAACCTGTTTTTTCATAGCGCCAGCAATTCCCTGCCGTCAGTGTGAAAGAGGTGCAGAGCCACGGGGCGGCCCGCGAAATTTCGCGCGGTCTGGGCTGCCAGACGGGCCACAACGGCCAGCGCGTCCGCCCCGGCGGGGTCGGCCAGCAGCAGTTCCAGCGCGTGCGCGGCGGTCACGCATGCGGCCACGGCCGGGGCGCAGGCCGCGCCCGCTTTTCGGCAGAGTTCCGCCAGTGCGGCCATATCCAGGTCGGCGTCGCGGGCGTGGGTGTAGGCATGCCCTTGGGCCAGCTTGGCGAGCTTGCCGAAAAAGCAGCCCCAGACCAGTCGCTCGAACGGCAGAGATCCGGCTTCGCGCAATGAAAATTCCGCGAAATCGGCGGCCTGGACGAAACATTGGGGCGCGAGGTCCGGATAGCGGGCCATGAGCAGCTTTTCCGAACGCCGCCCGGTGGACAGACAGACAGTCCGGCAGCCTGTGGCCAGGGCTACGCGCAGCCCCTGTTCAATGGTGGCCCGCCAGGCCGCGTGGCTGTATGGGCGCACCGTGCCCTGCGTGCCCAGAATGGAAATGCCGCCCACAATGCCCAGACGCGGATTGAAGGTATGCCGGGCGATGTCCGCACCGCGCGGCACGCTGACGATGACGGTCAGGGGCGGGCAGGGCGCGCCGAGGGCGGCCAGGCGCGCGGCCTCCCGCCCCAGGGCGAAACGGAGTTGCTCTCGCGGTGCGGGATTGATGGCCGCCGCGCCCACGGGCAGGGGCAGGCCGGGCATGGTTACGCGGCCCACGCCGGGGCCGCCCTCAATGTGCGTGAAATCCTGATCATGCGGCGGCAAGGGGCGCGCCGGGCAGTCGCGCAGAACGACGCTGGCCGTAATCAGCGCGCCCGAGGTGGCGTCCGGATCGTCGCCGCCGTCTTTGCGGATGGAGGCGTGGGCCGCCTTGAGCGCGGCGCTTTCATCCGGGCCGGGTGTCTGGCCCGACATCAGATATGATTCAAGTTCCGGGACCGGCCTCTCCAACAGCTCCCGAGCAAGCCCCGGAGCGCAGTGCGCCACGGGCAGCACGCGCCGGTCCCTGGCGCAACGGCCGGAAAAGGAATTTTCCCCGGCAGCGGGCATGAAAGGCGGCAGAGGTACGTCCACGTTTTGGGGCGCGCGGCCCGTGCGCAGCAGGATCAGGGCGGCCAGAGCCGCGCCTGTGGCCGCTGTGCCTGTAGTGAAGCCTTCGCGCAGGGGCTGCGTTACAGTGCGGCTCACGTCGAGCTCACGCCGCGTCGTCAGGCAGCCAGACCTGCCCCCGCGCCACCAGGGAAACCGGGCCGTCCACTGCGGCCAGAGCTTCCCCGCCCTCGTTGAACAGCCGCACGTCCAGAGCCGAGCCGCCGGGTTGCAGAATGGAAAAATCACGCCGCCCGCCCGCGCGGGACAGGCTGAGGGCCAGAGCCAGCGCGCCGGAGCCGCAGGCGCTTTCCAGGCAGGTGGTTTGCGCGTCGCGCACATGCACCAGAGGCAGCATGTCCAGTTGCCCCTGGCGTTCCCGCCACCAGACGGCCCCTACCGCCGCCTCGCCGTCAAGCCCCAGACGCTGGCGGAGCAGGGCCGCCGCCGTTTCGCAGTCTTCGGGGAAGGGATGCAGGGCGGCGTTGAGCAGCACATGGACGATGCCCGGCAGACGCACCAGGGTCATTCCTTCAGCCAGGGACTGCAAAGGACAGACCGGCAGGCGCAGTAGGGCCTCCACCCGCCAGTGGGGGAAATTTCCGCGCACGGTCAGGCGTAACGGACTCCGCCAGCCGGAAACCCGCACCTCATAGTAATGGTCTTTGACAATGTCGGCGTCGCACGGACTCACGGGCAAGCCCTCCAGGGCCGCCTGGCGCGGGCCGTATTCGTTTTCGCTGAAGGCCAACAGCGCGCCGAAAGCCCGGCTGGCGTTGACGCAGAATTCGCCCCCGGCCATGCGCAGCCGCCGTTCGCGCGGGTCCACAAAACCGGCCTGCTCGCCGCCCAGATTTTGAGGGTCCAGGGCCAGACGCGCCAGACGCGCCTGTTCGGCGGCGCTTCTGCCCTCCAGCGGAAAAAAGAGCGTGGTGTTGCCGCCGGGGCTCCATTTGGAAAAAGTCAATGCGGGCATGGCTGCATCCTTTGTCTACCTGAAAAGTATGCCCGAGCCTCGCCTCACTGTCCAGCACGCCGCGTATTCCGTAACGTCCAGCCTATGTCCATTGCGGTTTCCAACCTGCCGCGCGCCCGGAGAAGCCCGGAATTCCCTAATTATAGCTTGCGGTTTTTTCCGAACATGGTTATTGAAAAAGCAGTTACCGTCTCTATGCCCGCGCGGCAACGAGCCGGTAATATTGGCGGGCAAATCGTGATTTACTATTATGTTGACGGTAACTCAACGACACAAAACAACGTCTTTTGGGAGGCACTATGAAATCAATTCGTCTTCTTGTTCTCGCGGCCGCTCTGGTGCTGAGCTATGCCGTGGCGGCCGTCGCCGCCACGCCTGCATGCAACAAAAAAATCGAGAGCTTCGACTTCGTCGTGGACTATTCCGGTTCCATGATGATGCAGAACAAGCAGCTTAAACAAGATAAAATCGTTGTGGCCAAAAATGTGCTGCAGCGCGTGAACGCGGCCATTCCGGCCCTGGATTACAACGGCGGTCTGCACACCATTTCGCCCAACGGCGTCATTGTCGCCCAGGGCCCGTGGGACCGCGGCGCCATGAGCGCCGGCATCAACAAGCTGCGCTCCGGCTTCGAGATCTTCGGCCGCATGACCAGCATGGGCAACGGCCTGCAGAAGTATGAACCCTTCCTCTCCAGCATGAAGCGCGACGCCGCCGTCATTCTGGTGACCGACGGCGACAACAACCGTGGCACGGACGTCGTGGAAGTGGCCCGTCAGCTGTACGCCAGCCAGCGCAATCTGGTCATCCACATCATCTCCTTTGCCGACACCCCCCATGGTGAAGCCGTTGTCAAAGAGATCGGCGCCATGAACCCCGGTTCCGTCGTGGTCCGCGGTGAAGAACTGGCCACCAGCGACGCCGCCGTCGAGCGCTTCGTGCTGGCCGTGTTCTGTCAGGATGAGGACGTGATCGTGCTGCGCGGCGTGCATTTCGCCTTCGATTCCTATGCTCTTGACAGCAAGGCCATGGGTATCCTGAACGAAGCCGCCGGTCTCATCAAGGCCAATCCCAACAAGCGCGTGATCCTCAACGGCTGGACCGACTACATCGGCACCGACGCCTACAACAAGGTTCTGTCGCAGAACCGCGCCAACGCCGTGAAGAACTATCTGGTGAAGCAGGGCATCCCCGCCAGCCGGATGACCGCCATCGGCCGCGGCAAGTCCTACAAGTATGACAACAAGACCGAAGAAGGTCGTTACATGAACCGCCGCACCGAGATCTCCTTCGACTAAGCGGGATACTGTGGCGTAATTGCTGAAAAAGCCGGGCGGCGTTTGCCGCCCGGCTTTGATTATGAGGTATGTGTCCATGCGAATTTTTCTGGCTCTCATTCTGACCCTGGGGCTTGCGACCGGCGGCTGCGCCTGGTTCAGCAGCAGCGACAGTTCCGACACGCAAACGCCTGCCGCGCAGCCCGAGGATCAGGTCGCCGCTTCCGAAGCCGCGCCCGAACCGGCTCCGGCCAAGGCGGCCCCCGGCAAGAGCAAATCCAAGGCCAAGGCTGAAAAGGCCGCGCCCCAGAAGAGCGGCAAAGCCTCAAAAGGCCCCAAGTCCGAAGCTGAAATCAGCGCCGAGCTGAACACCGTGGGCCATAAGCTGGCGGCCCAGGCCGCGCGCACCGTTATGCCTTCCAAAGCCAGCAAGGAAGTGCGCAAGGACGGCAAGGACTATGTGGCGAGTTACGTGGAAGTGGACGCGACGAACCTGACCACGGAACTGCGTCCTGGCGCCAAGGGACAGTATGTGGGCTTTATCCGCTATCTGGAAAAGGTTTATGAATGCCGCGGCGCCAGCAAAAAAGAAGCGCTTTCCGCGCCCTGCCAGCAGGTGCGCACCCGCAGGCTCAATGAGCTGATCCGTTACGACGGCAAGGCCTGGCAGTTTTAGAGCATTTTGCTTTAGACCAGCCCCGGAGCGGAGAATCTGTTTGAAAAAAATTTAAGGGCGGCGGCCCTGAGAACGGATATGTGTCTGTGAGGTCGGCGGATTAATGAGGGCTGAGCTAAGCATATATGCTGTTCCGGGCGGCATGCATTGCTGAAAAGCGGGGTGAAAACCCCGCTTTTCTTGTCCCATCGTAAAAACAGCAAGGAGAAGTTCAGACATCAGCAACGAGCAGATCCTGCGGCAGATGCCTGAGGATCCATTGGGCGCATTCACGCGGATTTTTATTCCGGGCGTCGCAACGCAGACCGGCCCAGGCCGCGTACAAGGCCTCCCGTTCATGAAAGATGTCGGCCAGAGTCTGCCCCGGCGCGATGGCCAGTCCGCGTTGCGGATTGCGGGCAACGCGCTCTTCGATCACAGCCAGCGGCACGTCCAGGTGGACGATAGACCCCAGAGCGGCCAGGTGGCGCATGGCTTCCTCGCGGTAAACCACGCTGCCGCCAGTGCCGATAACCGTGCGGTTTGCCTTGATGGCGCGGATCACGCCGCACTCCGTGTCCAGAAAGGCTTCCTTGCCCAGAGCGTCGGTCAGATCCTGAAGGCGCGCGCCGTAGAGGGCTTCGATCAGATGGTCGCTGTCCAGAAACGCCCAGCCCAACTCGCGCGCCAGCGCGCTTCCCACTGTGGATTTGCCCGCTCCGGCCATGCCGATGAGGATGATGCAGGGGGCCAGCCGCGCTGGGGTCGCGACGAGATCGGGCGTGGTCATATCTTCTCCTTGACCGTAAGGGCGATTGGCAGAAAGCTTGCCCAAGCCGGGGGGGACTGTCAAGAAGCGCGGCGTGTTGAGGTGTTGCGACATGGGAAGGTCGAAAGACCCTGGCGGTTGCGGAAGCGGACGCCCGTGCCCGCGCGCAAGGGAAAACCGTGTTTTTTCCTCAGCGTGCAGGCGGCGCAGCCATTGAAAACAGAATATTCTCAATGGCAACCTGCCTTGGAAGCAGCCGCCCCCTAAACTCCCGTATGACCTGACCGATAAGCACGGTAGAGGTGTAATTTCATGCGCATGCTTATTATATTGGCTGTTTTTTTGAGCTTGGCCGCGCCGGTACACGCCGTGGAATCACGTTCCCTGCCGCTCTCCGCCGCGCCGGGCCATCCCGCCGCACCGGCGGCCCCGCTGGTGAGCACGCCCGCTGTGGGAGCTCCGGCCGTTCCCCTGCCGCCACAGTTGCCCGTCTTGCTCCCTTCGGGCGGCGTCAATCTGGATGAAGCCTGGATTCAGGACGGCGGAGCGCGTCTGTACTGGAACACGTTGGTGATTCCGCGCCAGATCCGGATGGGCGGCGCGCGTTTTGTGGACCCGGCGGCTGTGCCGGAACTTCTTCCCTCCGGCGGCAATAAGGCTGTCCGGCCCGCGCGGCGGCATGCCCGAACCAAGGTTGCCGTCCCTGCGGAAAAGCAGAAAACCGCACAGCGGACGCCGCCCGCCGGAGCTGCTTCCACAGCGCTCAGGCCGCCTGTTGCCGCTCCTGCTGCGAATCAACCCGGCGCGGGGCGTGACAAGGCCACGCCGGACACGCCAAAAGTGGGTGCCGACGCTTCGGCGAAACAGGCCGCTCCATACAGCGGAGCCGCGCCCGCGTCGGCTTCGCCCGTGCCCCTGCCGATCATGCCGGTGGACCCGGTCGCCCCCAGGGCTCCGGCGACGCCCCGTTAGGCCTGTGGACACGATGCTTTTTCGCCCGCGCCTGTTGCGCGCGCCAGCCGTGGACAAGTCCGCTGGCTCTTACGGATGGCGACAGCGGCTTTTTGTTCGGTTGTGGATAACCGGTTGCTTCCCTCATCCGTAAGCGGTTTCTCTGCAACGGCTGAGGCAAGAGCACGCTTTTTCAGAGCAGGTTTATCTTCCTTGCGGGCGAACAAAAATTTCATGTCGCCAACTGTATCTTGCCTGATTTTTTGCAGGAGGCGCCGGGCGGCCTTGCTCTGCCGGGATCTCACGGCTTGCCATGCGTATTGCGCTTGACGGGGCGGCTGCGGGCGTGTATGTAGCTTCTTCCATATATTTTACGTTCAGGGCGGAGACTGTTTTGCGTTGTGGCATGTGCCCGCGCGACAGCGGAAAAGCCCACAACGTCCGCCCCTGTTCCGGGCCGACGGCCAGTTCGTCCGGCGCGCCGACACGGCGGGTGTGACGTATAAAAAAGAGAAGGGAGCAGAATCATGAAAAGAACATATCAACCCAGTAAAATCAGAAGAGCCCGTACCCACGGTTTCCGCGCCCGTATGGCCACCCCCAGCGGCCGCGCCATTCTGCGCCGCCGTCGCGCCAAGGGCCGCAAGCGCCTGAGCGCCTGAGAGCCGGGGGCATGAGCGCCCTTGCCGCACGCCGGGGGTTTTGGTGTCGCGTCTGAGCTTTCCACGGCATGTCCGTGTTCGCCGCAGAGCGGAATTTACCGCCTGTTATGAGCACGGCAGACGTTACCATACCGAGCATTTCCTCCTTTTCGTGCTTCCGCGAGAACATGCCGGCGAGTTGACGCGCACGGGCATGGCTGTTTCCCGCAAAGTCGGCAATGCGGTGGTCCGCAATCGTGTCAAGCGCCTGCTGCGTGAGTTTTTTCGTCTGCATTCCGACCTCCTGCCGGCTCATGCCGATCTGGTGGCTGTGGCGAAACGACACGCCGGCGGAGACGCGCTGGACCTCTCCCGCGTGAGCGCTGAATTTCTGCCTCTGCTGCGGCGGATAGTCCGGCCCCGGCGGACGGCTGCGGCATGCGATTGAACCGAAAACGCCCCATGGGCCGTGCCGGCGCGGAGTCGGCCGGTCCGTGGGTGGGCGTCTTCCCAGGAGACGCCGGGGCCTTGCCGCGCGCGACGGCCCAAGGTGGGGTGTGATGAAAATGCTGCTGCGCAGCCTTTGCGTTTTACCCATACGTATTTATCAGCGCTGCATCTCGCCCGTGCTGCCCCCCGCCTGCCGTTTTTATCCCACCTGTTCCGCCTATGCCGTGGAGGCCATCCTGCGCCACGGCGTGCTGCGCGGCGGCTGGCTGGCGCTGCGGCGTCTGGCTCGCTGCCATCCATGGGGCGGTTCAGGCTATGATCCAGTTCCACCCCCACGGCGTCGCCGCGACGTCCCGCCTCTGTCTCAGGAGTGAGCGTCCACATGCAAGATAGTAAAAATCTGGTTCTGGCTATTGT
The DNA here is from genome assembly GCF_009696265.1 of Desulfovibrio porci. Lineage (NCBI taxonomy): Bacteria > Pseudomonadati > Thermodesulfobacteriota > Desulfovibrionia > Desulfovibrionales > Desulfovibrionaceae > Desulfovibrio > Desulfovibrio porci. The sequence goes on along the minus strand of NZ_VUMH01000003.1, from coordinate 248,349 downwards.
GTTGTGTCTAGCGATTCTTTTCGGCTGGGGACGTCTCGCCGAATACATGGGCTGGGTGCAAAAGCCCGACCCGGCGGTGGTGGCCCAGCAGCAGGAGGCCGTCCGCCAGGAGGCGGTCAAGGCGGAACAGCGCAAGGAAGAGGCCGCCCAGGCCGCGACGCTGCCCGTGTTCACTCCGGCTCCGGGGCGCGATCTAACCGTGGATTCTCCGCTGTACGAAGCCGTTTTCTATACCGGCGGCGGCCCGTTGCGGTCCTTCAAGCTCAAGAAATTTCAGACCGGTCTTGCGCCGGATTCCCCCTTGGTGAACATGGTGGACGAACGCACCGCCGCCGTGGCGCCGCTGGGGCTGGTGATCAACAGCCAGCCTTCCTGGAGCACCGGCCAGTGGTCGCTGGACGGCGGCGAGCAGGGGTTGAAGCTGAACGCCGGGCAGGAAGGTTCGCTGCGCCTCGTGGGCATGGTGGACAACCTGCGCGTGGTCCGCGAGCTGACCTTCAATGCGGACTCCTACCTGATCAAGGAAAAAATCCGGCTCATCAATGCCGGCGAGCAGCCCCGCAGCGTGCGCGTGGGCTACACTGTGGCTTCCGACGCCAGCAACGCGGCCGGAGGCCGTTACGACTCCATGCGCGTGGCCTGGGACAACGACGGCAGCCTTTCCGAGGAATCTTCGGGCAAGACTCTGGAAAGCACGGGCGTGCAGGCCACGGGCAAGATCTACTGGGCGGGCGCCATGAGCACGTATTTCCTGGCCGCCGTGCTGCCCGGCGAAATCAATGACGTCACGGTCAAGGGCCTGTTGCAGAAAACCGTCTACCGCACCGCGGTGGAAGAGCCTGAAAGCATGCTCGCGCCGGGGCAGGAAAAGACGCTGACGGTTTCCTACTGGCTGGGACCCAAGGAGCGCGCCCAACTGACGGCCGTGTCCGAGCAACTGGCCAAAAGCATTGATCTGGGCATGTTCAGCATCATCGCCAAGGGCCTGCTCTGGCTGCTGGAATTCTTCCACAAGTACGTCAACAACTGGGGCTTGGCCATCATTCTGCTGACCGTGGTCATCAAGGCCGTGTTCTGGCCCCTGACGGCCAAGAGCTACGCTTCCATGGAAAAGATGAAGAAACTGCAGCCCATGATGACCGCCATCAGGGAAAAGCATAAGGACAACAAGGAGCTCATGAACAAGGAAGTCATGGCTCTGTACAAGACCTACGGCGTCAATCCGGCCAGCGGCTGCGTGCCCATCCTGATCCAGCTGCCGGTCTTCTTCGGCCTGTACCAGGCACTGCTCACGTCCATTGAGCTCAGGCACGCGCCGTTCATCACCTATCTGCCTTTTACGGACAAACTCTGGCTGGCCGACCTTTCGGCCAAAGACCCCTTTTACATCACGCCGATCATCATGGGCCTGACCATGTTTCTGCAGCAGCGGATGAGCCCGCCCGCCACGGATCCTACCCAGCAGAAGATCATGATGTTTCTGCCGCTGATCTTTACGGTGCTGTTCCTGGGCTTCCCCGCGGGCCTCGTCATCTACTGGCTGGTCAACAACATCCTTTCCATTTTCCAGCAGTGGCTGATGATGCGTAAAAACAAGGCCGCCGCGCGGGCCGCGGGCTAGACAGGCCCGTTTGCCGTGCCGGCATTGAGCCGGTCCCGTTTGTCGTTGCGTGAGTGAGGTTTGTATGGAAGGGTTTAAAGAATTCCAGGGCAAAGACCTGGATGGCGCCATTGAGGAGGCCTGCGGCTACTTCAATACGGCGCGTGAAAAATTGGAGATTGAAATTCTGCAGGACGCCAAGTCCGGCATCTTCGGCATCGTGGGGGCGCGCAAAGCCAAAGTGCGTGCCCGCCGGGCTCATCTGCGCGAGGCTGTGGAAAGCATTCTGGGCAAAAAGGGCGGCGCAGCCGCCCGCGACGGAGAAGAGAACGCCGCCCGCGCGGCTGCTTCGTCCGCCTTGGCCGCCACGGATAAAAATGCCCGGCAGGAGCAGCCCAAAAACGGACGCGAACGCAATCAGGAACGCGGGCGCAAAAGCGGTGCTGCCACCCCTGTCCCCGCTTCCATGGAGGCGGCGGCCTGCGTCTGCGCGGCGCAGGCCGCCGGCAATGGCGAGGCCGCGCCCGAGGCGGCCGCCGCCGACAATTCCTGCGCGACGGGTATGGCCGCTGCCGCGCCGCAGCCGGAAGCTTCCGACGCCGTCGAGTCCCCTGTACGGGAGAAAAGCCGCTCTGAAGGACGGCGTGAGCCGTGCCGTGCCTCCGGCCGGGGCCGACCCCGGCGCGAGGAGAGCCGTGCGCCCGCTCAGGACGGCGCGCCCGTCGCCGGCCTGGATTCCGGAGAGGATCTGGACGAAGCCGGGGAGGGCTTGCCCGTAACGCCTGTGGAACAACTGGACGCCGCTCGTCTGGAGACCCTGACCCAGGAGGCCGTGCGCGAACTGGTCCGGCCCATTGTGGGCACGGAAGTGCGCCTTGAGGTTGCGTTGGGCGGCGGCCGGGTGCAGGTCTGCGTGGATTGCGACGAGGATTCCGGCCTGCTCATCGGACGTGAGGGCCAGACCCTGGCCGCGTTGCAGTATCTGGTGTCGCGCGTGGTTTCGCGGGGCATGAATTCCGCCGTGCGCGTGCAGCTGGACGCTGGGGAATATCGCCAGCGCCAGGACGAGAAATTGCGTGAAATGGCCCTGGCCCTGGCCGACAAGGTGCGCCAGAGCGGGCGTTCCTATTCCACGCGGCCCCTTTCCTCCTATCACCGGCGTATTGTCCATGTCTGTCTTCAGGACGCCGCCGACGTGCAGACCCGCAGCACCGGCGACGGACCCATGAAACGGGTGGTCATTATGCGCCGGAAGGCGGAAAAAAACTAACCGCCTGTTACGTATTTCCTTGCCGGCGGCGCGTGCATTCCGCGGCCGGCTGTCCACAGCGCAGGGAGTTCGTGCCGTCCATGCCCACCATCGCCGCCATAGCCACGCCGCCGGGAGCCGGGGGCATCGGCATTGTGCGCCTTTCCGGTCCACGGAGCAAAGCCTTGCTGGCGCGTATATTCCTGCCGCTTTCGCCGCGTTTTGAAAATTTTCGGCCCTGGTTCATGCACCGAGGCCGGGTTCTGGATCAGCATGGCGAAGCCCTGGACGACGTTCTGGCCGTGTTCATGCCCGGCCCGCGCACATTCACCGGCGAGGATATGGTTGAAATCCATTGCCACGGCGGGCCGCTCATCGTGCAGGCCGTGCTGGAAAGCGTCCTGCGTCTGGGCGCGCGTCAGGCGGAACGGGGCGAATTTTCACGCCGGGCCTTTGTCAACGGACGGATGGATCTGAGTCAGGCCGAGGCTGTGGCCGAACTCATCGCCGCGCCTTCGCGCGAGGCTCTGCGCTACAGTCTGAACCGCCTGGACGGCCTGCTGGGTCGCAGGGTTCTGGCCCTGCGGGAAGAACTGGAGGCCCTGCGCGTCCAGGTCTGTCTGGCCGTGGACTTTCCCGAGGAAGAGGTGGAGTGCCTCGCGCCTGCGGATTTCGGCCGGGCCGTGGGCGAAGTGGCGCATTCCGTGCGGCTTCTTCTGGCCGGACAGAAGCGGGCGAAAGTCATGCAGCAGGGGGCCGTGGTCGTGTTGGCCGGGGCGGTAAACGCGGGCAAATCGAGCCTGCTCAACGCCCTGCTGGGGCGCAACCGGGCGCTTGTCACGGATATTCCCGGCACCACCCGCGATTTTCTGGAAGAGGCCTGCGATCTGGACGGCCTGCCCGTGCGCCTTACGGACACCGCCGGTTTGCGCCGGCCCGACGCGGACGCTGCCGCAAGCGGCGGCGCGGACGCCGTGGAGGCTCTGGGCATGGCCCTGAGCCGGGAAAAACTGGGCCAGGCGGACTGCATTCTGCTGGTGCTGGACGGCGCGCGCCTGGGCGAGGCCGGAGCCGCTGCCGAAACCTGCCCGGATGCGGCGGCCCGTCAGGTGCTGGAACTGGCCGGTGACACGCCCGTGCTGCTGGTCTGGAACAAGAGCGACCTCTGCGCCCCGGCCGTGTTTCCGCCGCGCTGGTCTGACGGACGTTTTTGTTGTATGGTCAGCGCGCGCTCGGGCGACAATGTGGACGCTCTGGCCCAAAGCCTGCGGCAAATTCTGCTGGCCGACGGGCTCGACAATCCGCCGTCCGACGGTCTCGCGCCCAACGCGCGGCAGGCTCTGGCTCTGGAAGAGGCCCTGGCCGAACTGGAAGAGCTGGAAGCGGACGTCCGTGCTGGCCGCTCCTATGACTGTTGCGCCGTGCGCCTGGATACGGCGGCGGCGCGGCTTGGTGAAGTGACGGGCCTGTCCAGTCCGGCGGAAGTGCTGGACCGGGTTTTTGCCCAATTCTGCATCGGCAAATAAATGCATATGGATCTGGACATGCTGCGCCGCCGTCTGAGCGGCGATGAAATCAACGCCATGCCTCTCTGCCACTATGAGGGGCCGGTGCATGTGATCCGCGTGCTGGAGGACTGGAAGCAGGCCTTGCCCGACCTGCGCGCGGACGGCGTGCTGGGATTCGACACCGAAACCCGGCCCACCTTCCGCAAAGGCAAGGTCAACGCCCCGGCGCTGATCCAACTGGCCACGGAGCGGGCGGTCTACCTGATTCAGCTGGCCTGGCTGCCCTTCGGCCCGCATCTGGCCGAACTGCTTGCCGATCCGGACATTATCAAGGCCGGGGTGGGCATCCGCGACGACATGCGCGAGTTGGCCAAACTGCACGAGTTCGAACCCGCCGGACTGGTGGATCTGGGCAATGTGGCCCGCGCCCACAAGCTCTCCAGCCAGGGATTGCGCACGCTGGCGGCCAACCTTTTCGGTTGGCGCATTTCCAAGGGGTCGCAGTGCTCCAACTGGAGCCTGATGCAACTGAGCCAGCGCCAGATCGCCTACGCCGCCACCGACGCCTGGATCGGCCGCCTGATTTTTCTGCGTATGCGCGAACTGGGCCTCGTCCCCCAGAGTACGAGGAACCCGGCCGCCTCTCCCGCCATGTCGGAGCCGGGCGGCGCATGAACATCGACGGCCAGAAACCCGGGGCGGCCTGTGCGCCTCCCCCCGCTTCCGGTCTGGTTCCGGCCTTGGGGCCGCGTCTTGTTTTTTTCACCGGCGGCACGGCTCTGCGCGATCTCAGCCGCCAACTGACCCGCTATACTTACAATTCCGTTCATCTGATCACGCCCTTTGATTCCGGCGGCAGCTCCGCCGTCCTGCGCCGTGCCTTTGCCATGCCCGCCGTGGGCGACATCCGCAACCGCCTGCTGGCTCTGGCCGACAGCGCGCTGGTGCCGCAAAGCGTGCTGGAGTTCTGCGCCCGCCGTCTTCCCGCCGCAGGCGATGCGGACGACCTGCGCGCCGAACTGCGGGCCTTGGGCGCGCAGGATCATCCGCTCTGGGCGGGCATGCCGGAAATCTTCGGCGGGGCCTTGCGCCTGCACTTACGCTTCTTTCTGGAGCGCATGCCCCAGGATTTCGATCCGCATCTGGCCAGCTTGGGCAATCTGATTCTGGCCGGGGGCTATCTGCACCACAAACGTAATTTCGGGCCCGTGCTGGCCTTTTTCAGCCGCCTGCTGCAAGTGCGCGGCGTGGTGCTGCCCATTGTGGGCGAAAGCCTGCATCTGGCGGCGGAGCTGGACGACGGTTCGCGTCTGGTGGGCCAGCACCGTTTCAAGGAACTGACGCGGCCCGTGCGTCGCCTTTTCCTCACCGTGCACGAGCCGGAGCGCCCGGGTCAGGCGGGCAGCGCGGAGCGTGCCGTCAACCCCCAGACGCCCTGCCGTCCGCCCCTGGCTCCGGCGGCGGCGGACTATCTGCGCTCGGCCGGGGCCGTCTGCTATCCCATGGGCAGCTTTTACACCAGCGTCCTGGCCAATCTGCTGCCTCAGGGCGTGGGCCGGACCGTGGCCGCCGCGTCCTGCCCCAAGATTTTCATCCCCAATTCGGGCCGCGACGCGGAGTTGCACGGTCTTTCCCTGGCCGGGCAGGTGGCCATGCTGCTGCGCCATTTGCGCGACGACGCGCCTGAGGCGCGCACCGGCGAACTCCTGCACTGGGTGCTGGTGGACAGCCGGCACGGCCGCTATGAGGGCGGCCTGGGGCCCGAGGTTCGCACGGCCCTGGCGGATATGGGCGTGACCCTGGTGGAGCGGGACATGGTGCGCGAGGACGACCCGCAACGCCATGAGCCGGAACTGACGGCCAGGGCCTTGCTGGACCTGCTGCCCGGCGGATTCACAGGACCCGGCGGGGAGCCGGAACGCTAGATGCCCGCGCGTGAACTGCGTGTTGACGCCGCTCTGGCCGGCCAGCGGCTGGATCAGGCCCTGGCCGCGTTGACGCCGGAACTGGGACTGCGCGGCCGTCGCCGTCTGATCGCGCGCAACGCTGTTCTGGTCGGCGGACGGGCCGCGTCCGCCGCCCGCCGCCTGCGACCCGGCGAGCTCATCACCCTGCGCGACACGGCGGCGGAGGGGGAGCACACCGCCTCCCGCCCCGCGGACAGGCCGCGTCTGCTCTCCCGCCAGGGGGAGTACTGTTTTCTGTATAAGCCCGCGGGACTGCACAGCGCGGCTCTGGCCGGGGGCGGCGGTTCCAGCCTGGAGGCCGCTTTGCCCGCGTTGCTGGCGTCCTTGCCGGACGGCGGCGCGGCGCGGCTGCTGCAACGTCTGGATTACGGCACGTCCGGCATTGTCTGCGCGGCTCTGACCCCAGAGGCGGCTCTGGCCTTTCGCCGCGCGGAGCGGGCGGGCCGGTGCGAAAAGCGCTATCTGGCCCTTCTGCGCGGGGTTCTGGCCGCACCGACCACCGTGCGGGCGGCACTGGATACGGCGGACCGCCGTCAGAGCCGCCTGCTGGCGTCCACAGACGACAGCAGGCGCTGGACGGAATTTTTGCCCCTGCATGTCTGGGAAGGCGCGGCAAACCTGCCGCCGGGGCCGGCGGAAGGTTCAGGGCCAATCAACGGCCCGACCGGGCCGTCCGGTCAGGTCGGGCTGACCCTGGCCGCCTGCCGCATCCGTTGCGGCGCGCGCCATCAGATCCGGGCGCATGCGGCCGCGCTGGGGCATCCCCTTTGGGGGGACGGGTTGTATGGTTCCGCCTCGGCTGAACCCCCGGCGGGGGCGGCCGCGCCCGCAACAGTGTTTTTTCTGCACCACGGGGCCTTGCTGCTGCCCGGCGCGGCCTGCGTGCTGCCGCCGTCCTGGCCGTTGCCGGAGGCCCAGGCCGGAGCGGTCAGGAAATGGCTTGAAAGCCCGCCTCAATACGATATATTGAGGCGTGGGCATCGTGCCGGTCCGGACCCTCGGCCGTAACAGGATAAAGAACATCCTCACCCGGCTTTGCCGGCCACTTTTATCCAGGAGAGCGCATGTTTGCCGCCTTGCTACCCAAGTCCGCGCCTTTTTTCGCCATGCTGGATGAGCAGAACGGCCTGTTGCGACGCATGGCCGGACTGCTGGTCGAAATGCTCGAGGACACGTCCAAGATGGACGACGTCCACAAGGAAATCGCCTTTCTGGAAGAAGAGGCCGACCTTCTGCACACCCGGATCGTCCGGGCCCTTTCCCAGACCTTCATCACCCCCATTGATCGCGAGGACATCCTGCGCATCAATCAGGAGCAGGAAGAGGCCATGGACTGCCTGCAGAGCCTGAGCACCCGTCTGCACATCTTTGAGTTCACGCGGGTGCGCTTCCCGGCTCTTCAGATGGCCCGGACCATCAGCGCCATGCTCGACCTCACCCGGCAGATGCTGGAAGGCCTCGCCCACCGGCGCGACTGCCACAAAACCCGTGCATTCCGCACCCTGCGGGGCGAGAGCGACATGCTTCTGGCCGTGGGTCTGGCCGAGTTGATGGACGAGCAGCAGGAAATCACGCCAGCCCGGATCATGCAGATTCTGAAATGGAGCCAGGCCTACGAGCGCATGAGCATGCTGCTGGAGCAGGTCAACACCCTGGCGGAAACTATTGAAGAAGCGGTACTGAAAAATGTTTGAGGTGCCCCTTCTTCTGGCGCTCATCGTGCTGGTGGCCCTGGTTTTCGACTTCACCAACGGCGCGCATGACTGCGCCAACGCCATCGCCACCGTGGTGTCCACCAAGGTGGTCACGCCGCGCTTCGCCGTGGGCATGGCGGCCCTGCTCAATCTGGGCGGGGCGCTGTTGGGCACGGAGGTGGCCAAGACCCTGGGCAGCGGCATCGTGCTGCCGCAGGTGGTGGAAGGCAGCCACGTGCTGGTGCTGGCCGCCCTGGTGGGGGCCATCGCCTGGAATTGCATCACCTGGTATTACGGCATCCCCTCGTCGTCCTCGCATGCCCTGATCGGCGGGCTGATCGGCGCGGCCGTGGCTGCCCAGGGCTTCGACGCGCTCAACGTCAGCGGCATCGTGGACAAGGTGCTGATTCCCCTGGTGGGCTCCCCCCTGGCGGGCTATGCCGCCGGTTTTCTGATCATGTGGCTGATTTACTGGATTTTCGGGCATGTCCACCGGCGCAGGGTCAACTGGACCTTCCGGCATCTGCAACTGGTGTCCGCCGGTTTCATGGCCACCAGCCACGGTCTCAACGACGCGCAGAAGACCATGGGCATCGTCACCCTGGCCTTGGTGATCTTCGGAGAGATCGACAGCGTGGAAGTGCCCCTCTGGGTCAAGCTGGCCTGCGCCGGGGCCATGGCCCTGGGCACCGCCGTGGGCGGCTGGAAGATCGTCAAGACCATGGGACACCGCATCTTCAAGCTGGAGCCGGTGCACGGCTTCGCCGCCGAAAGCTCGGCGGCCCTGGTGATCACCGGGGCCTCCATGCTGGGCGCGCCGGTGAGCACCACGCACACCATCTCGGCCTGCATTTTCGGGGTGGGCTCCACCAAGCGGCTCTCGGCCGTGCGCTGGAATGTGGCGGGCAATCTGGTCACGGCCTGGATTCTGACCCTGCCCGCTGCCGGAAGCGTGGGCTTTATTTCCTACAAGCTGCTGCACTTCATCTGGAACTAAAGCGGATCAACATTCGCCCGCGCCCGCCGGGCTTTTCAAGACCGGCAGTCTCCATGAAGGCGGCGTCGGCGGCACGATGCGCGCCGGGACGCGCGGCAAGAACGACGCGATGGCGTTTCGCGCGCGGCCCGTGCGGACCCGCGCCCCGGCGGCGCGAATGTGGGGAAATGATTCAGCGGTTGCTGTTTTCTCGTTCTTCCTGACAGGCGCGGCACAAGCCCACGCCGGGCAGCGCATCCAGACGCTTCTGGGGGATGGGGTCGCCGCATTCGCGGCAGCAGGCCACGCCGTTGATCCATTCCGGTCCGCCGCGATCCATGGAAGCGCGCGCCCGCACCAGGGCGGACTCCCTGTCCAAGCGTTCCAGTTCGGTGGCCTGATCAAACACGTCCATCACTGTCTCCTTGTTTCCTGCATTGCGGCTGTCCGCCGTCTTCAGGCAAAGTAAGCGGCAACCCCGCCGGAGCGGGGTTGCCGTATATTTTTCGCCTGTGGTTTTTCCAAAGGGTGCTTCTCTAGCACAAGAAGCCGGAGCTGTAAACCTTTGATTTACGTCAGTCAGTTCGCCCGCAGCACGTCTTCCAGCACGCGCGTGAAGCCGTCCAGGTCCGCCTGGTCAATGGTCAGAGGCGGCAGCAGGCGCAGGGTCACGCCGTGGCTCAGGTTGCAGATGTAACCCCGGCGCAGCAGTTCTTCCCAAACCTGCGGGCCGCCGCCGGTCAGTTCAATACCCAGCATCAGACCCACGCCGCGCACCTCACGGATTTTTCCGGGCAGGCGCTGTTGCAGGGCTTTCAACTGCTCCTTGACCTGCGCGCCCAGCGCATCCGCGCGTTCGGCCAGATGGTCGCGCAACATGATTTCCACGGTTTTGGCGGCCACGGCCGAGGTGAGCGCGCCGCCGCCGAAGGTGGTGGCGTGGCTGCCGGCCTCAAAGCCCCGGGCCATTTCGTCGGTGGCCAGCATGGCGCCCATGGGCAGGCCGTTGGCCAGGGATTTGGCCATGCTGATGGCGTCGGGTTCCAGGCCGTAGAGTTGGAAGGCCCAGAATTTGCCGGTGCGGCAGAGCCCGGCCTGTACTTCGTCGCAGAGGAAGAGGATGTCTTTTTCCCGGCAGAGGGCCTGCACCCCGTGCAGGTAGTCCGCGGACAGGGGCACCACGCCGCCTTCGCCCTGGACCACTTCCACCAGCACGGCGGCCGTGGTGGGCGTGACGGCCGCGCGCAGGGTCTCCAGATTTCCGGCCGGAACCTGCTTGAAGCCTTCGGGCAACGGCGTGAAGCCCTTGCTCAGGCTTTCGCGGCCCGTGGCGGCCAGCGCGCCGAGGGTGCGCCCGTGGAAGCAGTCCTTCAGAGTGATGATTTCATAGGCGTCGCGCTGCTTGACCGTGCGCATGTAGCGCCGGGCCAGCTTGATACAGGCCTCGTTGGCCTCGGCCCCGGAATTACAGAAAAAGGCCTTGCCGTGGTGGCTGGTGGAGAGCAGCAGTTTCGCCAGATCGAGCTGTTCCTGCTGATAAAAAAGATTGCTCACGTGCCAGAGCTTGCGGGACTGGCGTTCCAGGGCCTCGCAGACTTCGTCGTTGCAATGGCCCAGACCCGCTACGGCGATGCCCGCCAGCAGGTCCACATATTCCTTGCCGTCCACATCCCAGAGGCGAGCCCCCTTGCCCCGCGCAATGGCCAGCGGGTAGCGGCTGTACGAGCGGCAGAGCAGGTGTTCTTCCTCGGCTTTGACGGCATTGAAGGCTTGCGACATGGAATGGACTCTCCTTGTGGAATGGGATCCGAAAACGGCCCGGGTCAGCGGCCCGTGTGACCGAAACCGCCCGCGCCGCGCCTGGTGGCGGCCAGTTCCGGCACTTCCTGCCAGAGGGGGCGGACATAGGGCTGAAAAATCAACTGGGCCATGCGCTCGCCGCGCGCGAGGCGGCGTTCCTCCCCGGAGGTGTTCAGCAGCACCACCAGAATCTCCCCGGTATAGTCCGGGTCGATGACGCCTACGCCCTGGGCCACGGTAAGCCCGTCGCGCGCGCCCAGGCCGCTACGGGAATAGATAAAGCCCGCCAGGCCCGCTTGTTGCGGCTGCACGCTGAGGCCTGTGGGCACGCACAGCCGGGCGCCCGGCGCAATGCGCGCTTCGGGCGTGTCCAGGCAGGCCCGAAGGTCGAAACCGGCGGAAAAGGCCGTAGCCGGGGCCAGAAAGTCTTCCCGCTCCCGCGCGTAAAGCTCGCGCGCGCCGGGACGGACAAAGGCGATATGCACCGGAGCGCCGACAGAAGCCGCGTCCGGCGTCTGGCCGGAAGGAATGGGTTTGTTTGTGGTCATCACGCCCAGTCATGTAGCGCAGGACGCTGACGGGGGCAAGTGTGCGGAGGGACGGCGGCGTCATATTTGTCGTCTGTGGGCGGCGGAGTGAAATCAAAGGAGGACGGGAAGCACGCGGCGTACAGATAGACCGCCAGCAGCACGCAAGGCACGGCAACGGCCGCCGAGGCCAGGGAGAGCAGCAGAAGGACCGCGTTGCGCATGGTCCGGCGCAGCAGCGGACGCGCGGCGAAAGTCAATAGCGCCGTGCCCACCAGGGTGGCGAAAAATTTGTTGACGGCCGAAACGGACGGGTCCAGCGCGCCCGCGCCCCAGAACAACAGGGCGGCAAACAGGACGCCCGGCAAAAGCAGGTTCCTGAAGCAGCGGAATTCCTCAGGCTCCAGAATCAGTTTCGCCGGCCAGAGCATGCCCGCCACAGTCAGCAGCAGAGCGCCCAAAAGCGTCAGAGCGGTTCCCATGCCGCAGCATAGCGCAAAAGCCCGGCGGGGGCCAGAAGCGTCCGCCTTGCTTTTACCCCTGTTTTCTTACAAGCTGCCGGGCAGAAAAGGAGCCATGATGAATACGACATCCATTGCCGTGGTGGGCGGCGGCCTGGCCGGTTGCGAATGCGCGCTGCGCCTGGCCCGCGCGGGTCTAGACGTGACCCTTTTTGAACAGAAGCCCGGCTTTCGCTCACCGGCGCATGTGAGCGACTGTCTGGCCGAACTGGTCTGTTCCAATTCGTTGCGTTCGGACGAAGCCGCCTCGGGCGTGGGGCTGCTCAAGGCGGAAATGCGCGCTCTGGACAGCGACTTTATGGCCGTGGCCGACGCCTGCCGGGTGCCCGCCGGGAAGGCTCTGGCCGTGGACCGCGAAGCCTTTGCGCGGGCCATGACCGCGCGCGTGGCCGCCGAGCCGCGCATCCGCCTGGTGAAACGCCGCATCGACGCGCTGGACGATCCCGCCCTGGCCGGGGCCGAGACCATCATCATCGCCGCCGGGCCTCTGGCTTCGGAGGAGCTTTCCGCCTCGCTGGCCCGGGCGCTGGGCACGGAACATTGTTATTTTTACGACGCCATCGCGCCCATCGTCTGGACGCACTCCCTGGACATGAGAGTGGTCTTCCGGGCCTCCCGCTACGGCTGCGAGAACGGCGGAACGGCGGGGCAGGGCGATTATCTCAACTGCCCCATGAACCGCGAGGAATACGAGGCATTTTACCAGGCCCTGCTGGAGGCCCGCAAGGTGGAGGCCCGCGCCTTTGAGCGCGAGACGCATTTCGAGGGCTGCATGCCGGTGGAGGCTCTGGCCGAACGCGGCCCGCGCACCCTGACCTTCGGCCCGCTCAAGCCCGTGGGTTTTGTGGACCCCCGCACGGGCCGCCGCCCCTGGGCGGTGCTGCAACTGCGCGCGGAAAACGCCAACAGCGAAACCTGCAACCTGGTGGGCTGCCAGACCAAGCTGACCCAGCCTGAGCAGGCCAGGGTGTTCCGGCTGGTGCCGGGGCTGGAGCGGGCGGAGTTCGCCCGCTACGGCAGCATGCACCGCAACACCTATGTCAACGCGCCCGAGGCCCTCAACGCGAACCTTTCCCTCAAAACCCGCCCGCACGTCTTTCTGGCCGGGCAGATCACCGGCGTGGAAGGCTATGTGGAGTCCGCCGCCTGCGGCCTCTGGCTGGGACTGAGCCTGGCGGCCCGCGCGCGCGACGCGGACCTGCCCCGGCCCCCGGCGCAAAGCGCCCTGGGCGCGTTGCTGAACCATCTGCAAACGCCGGTCAAACGCTTTCAGCCTTCCAACGCGCACTTCGGCCTCATGCCGGAACTGGGCGAAAAAGCCCGCAAAAAGGACCGCAAGGCTCTGTACGCGGCGCGCGCCCAGGCGGCCTTCGCGGCCTGGCTGGCCGAAAGCAGGGATGCGGGAGCGCTGTAACAGGAAAGCGGGGCGGCCGCATTACGGCAAAAGTTGCGTAAATCCGTCAAAAAAGAGTTGACGCTGGACGTTGCAGCGGCTATATAGCCTCTTGCCTCTATGTAGGAGCGTAGCTCAGGTGGCTAGAGCACTTCCTTGACACGGAAGGGGTCAGCAGTTCAAGTCTGCTCGTTCCTACCAAATGAAATTCCGGGGATTTTCCCCTCAGCATAGAAGGCGCGCCGCGTGAAAGGCGGTTCGCGTCCGGGTGTTCGGCACTGTGGGGAGGTTTGCCTCCCCATTTGTTTTTGGGGCGTTGCGCATGGGGCCCCGTCTAGAAGGAGTTTGTCATGGATGTCCGTGTGGAAGGGCAGGTGGTGGACGTTCCCGCCGGGGTCGAGGTTGCGGCGGCGCTGCAAAAGGCCCTGAGCGGCAAAAAATTCAAGGCTGTGGTGGCCGCCAGAGCCTTGGCGGACGGCCCCGATGACGCGTCCTCGTCCGGCGCGTTGCTGGATCTTTCCGCGTCGCTGCCTGAAGGCTGTTCCGAACTCGTGCCCGTCTACGCCGATTCGCCCGAAGGCCTGCGGATGATCCGCCATTCCACGGCCCACGTCATGGCCGCCGCGGTCAAACGGCTTTTCCCCACGGCAAAGGTGACCATCGGCCCGGCCATCGACAACGGCTTCTATTACGATTTTGACGTGGAACGCCCTTTCTCCAGCGAGGATTTTCCGGCCATTGAGGCCGAAATGCAAAAGATCGCCGCCGCGCGCGAGCCGTTCAGCCGCGAAGTGCTTTCCAAGGCCGAGGCCGTGGCGCGCTTCAAGGCCATGGGCGAAACCTACAAGATAGAGCTGATCGAAGGCATTGAGGCGGATACGGTTTCCCTCTACACCTGCGGCGACTTCACGGATCTTTGCCGTGGCCCGCACGTGCCGCACACGGGCTTTGCCAAGGCCTCCAAGCTGATGTCCGTGGCCGGGGCCTACTGGCGCGGGGATGAGAAAAATCCCATGCTTTCGCGCCTCTACGGCACGGCCTTTGCCGACGAAAAAGCTCTTGCCGCCTATCTCAAGCAGCTTGAGGAGGCCAAGCGCCGCGACCATCGCAAACTGGGGCGCGAGTTGAGCCTGTTCACCTTTCAGGAGGACGTGGCCCCGGGCATGGTTTTCTGGCTGCCCAAGGGCATGCTGGTGCGCGCCATTCTGGAAGACTTCTGGCGCAAGGAGCACCTCAAGCGCGGCTACGACATGGTGCAGGGCCCGCAGCTGCTGCGCGTGGAAACCTGGCAGCGTTCCGGCCACTACGATCACTACCGTGAGAACATGTATTTCACCCGGATCGAGGACGACGCATACGGCATCAAGCCCATGAACTGCATCGCGCACATGCTCATCTACAAGAATGAGCTGCGCAGCTACCGCGATCTGCCCCAGCGCTATTTCGAACTGGGCGTGGTCCACCGCCACGAAAAAAGCGGCGTGCTGCACGGCCTGTTGCGCGTGCGTCAGTTCACCCAGGACGACGCGCACATCCTCTGCGCGCCCGAGCAGCTTGAGAACGAGATTCTGGACGTCATCCACCTGATCCGCGACCTGATGCACCTCTTCGGCTTCCAGTACAAGGTGGCGGTTTCCACCCGGCCCGAGAGCAGCATCGGCACGGACGAGGCCTGGGAACTGGCCACCAGCGCCCTGATCCAGGCCGTGGAAAAGGCCGGTCTGCCCTATGAGATCAACGCCGGTGACGGCGCGTTCTATGGCCCGAAGATCGACGTGCGCCTGCTGGACTGCATCGGCCGCGAATGGCAGTGTTCCACTATTCAGGTGGACTTCACCCTGCCCGAGCGCTTCGACCTGACCTATGTGGGCCAGGACGGCGAGCGCCACCGCCCGGTTATGGTCCACCGGGCCATCATGGGTTCGCTGGAACGCTTCATCGGCGTGCTTATCGAGCAGTTCGCCGGAGCCCTGCCCACCTGGCTCGCGCCGGAGCAG
Source organism: Desulfovibrio porci (assembly GCF_009696265.1). Taxonomy (NCBI): domain Bacteria; kingdom Pseudomonadati; phylum Thermodesulfobacteriota; class Desulfovibrionia; order Desulfovibrionales; family Desulfovibrionaceae; genus Desulfovibrio; species Desulfovibrio porci. The sequence continues at coordinate 233,117 of NZ_VUMH01000003.1, read as the reverse complement.
GCCCGGCTACTCACGGTCACCGAGGGCGGCGACGCCACGGTGGAACGCATGCGCGGCGAATTGCAGGCCCTGGGCATCCGGGTGACGGCGGACACGCGCAATGAAAAGCTCGGCTTCAAGGTGCGCGAGGCCCAACTGGCCAAAACGCCCTATATTCTTGTGGTAGGAGAAAAGGAAGTGCAGGCTGACGGCGTGAACGTGCGCCTGCGCAGCGGTGAAAATCTGGGGCTCAAATCTATTGCGGATGTGGCCGCCCTGATCCGGGCGGACGCGGAAGAGCCTTTCAAACAAGGAGGGATGCGCTATAGCTTCGCCTAATATGAGAATGCGGCGCGACATGCCGCAGGACGGCGTACGCCGTAATGAATTGATCCGCGCGCGCGAAGTGCGCGTCATCGGCGCGGACGGTGAGCAGCTGGGAATTTTGCAACGCAACGAAGCCATCGCCCTGGCCAAAGAGGGGGGCATGGATCTGGTGGAAGTGGCTTCCACCTCTGAGCCGCCCGTCTGCCGGATCATGGATTACGGCAAGTTCAAGTACGAGCAGCAGAAGAAAAAAGCGGAAGCCAAAAAGCGCCAGACCGTGGTGCAGATCAAGGAAATCAAGGTCCGTCCCAAGACCGACGACCATGATTACGAAACCAAGCTGCGCCATATCCGCCGTTTTCTGGAAGACGGCGACCGCTGCAAGATCACGGTATTTTTCCGCGGCCGCGAAATCGTCCATAAGGACCGCGGCCTGAGCATACTGGAACGCGTTGTGCAGGATCTGGCGGATGTGGCCAAAGTGGAGCAGGAGCCCCGCGCCGAAGGCCGCACCTTGCAGATGCTGATGGTGCCCAAGAAATAATCTTCTTGCGGCCGACTGTTTTTTAAGGCACTATGCCTTCCCCGGCGGTCTGAGCAGGACGCCGGGCATATCCGTTTTTTGTTCTGTAAGGAGTACGCCATGCCCAAGATCAAAACCCGGCGCGCCGCGGCCAAGCGCTTTCAGCTTACCGGCAGCGGCAAGTTCAAGCGTCGCCGTCAGAATCTGCGCCACATCCTGACCAAGAAGGCCCCCGGCCGCAAAATGCGTCTGGGCCAGGCCACTCTGGTGGACAGCACCAATGAGAAGGCTGTCCGTCGCATGCTGCCCAACGGCTAGCAAGCGCGGCCTTTTGCCCGCTGACGGCGTCAGCCTTCGCTTTTTATTCCGGTCACGGACCAGAAGAGTCCGCTCCCGTCATAAAAAGCTCGGTTTCCTTGTCAGTGCCCAAAAATCCGCGCTTGCGCATTGCTGGGCGCGGCGGTTTTTCCTTTTTGATCCTTTCGGGTCGGCGGCACGCGTGGAGCCGCGAGCAAGCTTCAATCCGCGTCCCCCGGCAGGGGGCCTGATCATTTTTATCCACCCGGCGGGCTTTCCTCCGCCTGGCCGGTGTGAAGGAGGGTACGCCCATGCGTGTGAAGAGAGGTCTTGCCAGTCATCGTCGCCACAAAAAATATCTGAGCGCCGCCAAAGGTTTCCGTGGGGGCCGCAGCCGCCTGTACCGCACCGCCCGCGAGGCTGTGGAGCGTTCGCTCCAGTATGCCTTCATCGGCCGCAAGAACCGCAAGCGCGATTTCCGCACGCTCTGGATTCTGCGCATCAACGCCGGTGCGCGCCTGAGCGGGCTGTCCTACAGCCGTTTCATGCACGGCCTGAAGCTGGCCGGCATCGAACTGAACCGCAAGGTGCTGGCGGATCTGGCCGTCTATCAGAAAGACGATTTCGCCAAGGTGGTGGATTTGGCCAAGGCTGCCCTGAAGTAGGCGGCATGCGGCCTTTTGCGCGCTGGCCGCGTCAGAGGCCCCGGCGCGCCTTGGTTACATAGCCGGCTATGCGCCTGTGGCGCGCCGCTTGTTTTCCTTGCCGGCGCACAAAAATTCCACATGCCGCTTCAGCGCGAATTACGACGACGTCTTATGCCGGGCGGCGCGGCCAACAGCCCGCCGCCCGTGTTTATGAAAGCCTCAGCGCCGCACAGGCGGCATCGGGAATCTGCATGGACCTGATTACAGCATTGGAAGGCCTGGTACCGGAACTCGAACGAGGGCTGGACCAGGCTTCTTCTTTGGAAGACCTGGAAGGCTTGCGGGTGGATTTTCTGGGCCGCAAGGGCCGTCTCGCCCAGATCATGAGCCGGTTGCCCAAACTCGCGCCCGCCGAGCGGCCCGCCGTGGGGCAAACCGCCAACAGTGTGAAAGAGCGCTGCAACGCCCTGTTCGAGGCGCGCAAAAGCGCTCTGGAAGCCGGGCGCGAAGCCTCGGCCCTGGCGCGTTTCGACCCTTCCCTGCCGGGGCGCGCGCCCTGGCGTGGTTCGCTGCACCCCACCACCCTGGTCATGGAGGAGATCTGCGGCATCTTCAAGGGCCTCGGTTTTGACGTGGCCTCCGGCCCGGAGGTGGAGATCGACCGCTACAATTTCGAGTCCCTGAACATGCCCGCCGAACACCCGGCCAGGGACATGCAGGACACCCTCTACATCACCGAAAAAGTGCTCATGCGCACCCACACCTCGCCGGTGCAGGTGCGCACCATGCTGGCCCGCAAGCCTCCCGTAGCCGTGGTGGCCCCCGGCAAGGTCTACCGGCGCGACTCGGATCTGACCCACACCCCCATGTTCCACCAGATTGAGGGACTGATGGTGGGGCACGACATCAGCATGGCCCATCTGCGCGGCACCCTGACCGCCTTTGTGCGGGCCGTGTTCGGCGCCGACACCAAGGTGCGCTTTCGCCCGAGCTTTTTCCCCTTCACCGAACCCTCGGCGGAAGTGGACATCTCCTGCTGCATGTGCGGCGGCAAGGGACATGTGGACGGCGAACCCTGCCGCGTCTGCAAGACCACCGGCTGGGTGGAAATTCTGGGCTGCGGCATGGTGGACCCGGCGGTATACGCCGCCGTGGGCTATCCCGAGGACGTGAGCGGTTTCGCTTTCGGCTTGGGCGTGGAGCGCGTGGCCATGCTCAAATACGGCATCGGCGACCTGCGTATGTTCTTTGAGAACGATGTGCGTTTTCTGGGGCAGTTTGCCTGAGGCCGCAAGCATGAGGCGCCTTCTGACCCTGCTTGCCCTCTGCGCCGTCCTTTGCGCGGGAGCGGTTCTGACGGACGGGACCGGACCGGCTCCGCACGCGGCTTTGGCCGCCTCGGCCCTGAGCCCGCGTCACTCCGGCCTGGAACCGCCGGGCGGCCCCAAGCCCCTGGAAGGCCTGCCACCCGCCAGTGCGCCGTCGCGCACGGCCGAGGGCGGCATGGGCTATACCGACGCCTACGGCAACACCATTGAAGACCGCCCGCCCGAGGAAAAAGCGCCCCGCAAGCGCCCGCGTCCCGGAGCCTACGGTTCATACGGTTCCAGCACCGATTCCCGGCCCTTGCCGGACCCGGACGCCAAGCCGGAAACCCCGGCCTGGTCATTCAAATAGGCCTAATCAAGCCCACAGGAACGAGATATGCTGCTTTCCCTTTCATGGTTGCGTGAATTTACGCCTTACGAAGGCACTGCCGAAGCGCTGGGCGACCGGCTGACCATGCTTGGCCTGGAGCTGGAAGACATCCAGCGCCCCTACGACGCCATCAGCGCCATTGTGGTGGGCTACGTGGCGGAATGCGTCCAGCACCCCGACTCCGACCATCTGCACTGCTGCAAGGTGGATGCCGGGCAGGGCGAACTGCTGGATATCGTCTGCGGCGCGCCCAACGTGGCCGCCGGCCAGAAGGTGCCCGTGGCTCTGGTGGGCACGCGCCTGCCTGACGGCACGGTGATCAAGAAAGCCAAACTGCGCGGCGCGCCGTCCTTCGGCATGATCTGCTCCGAGCGGGAACTGGGCCTCACCGAGGATCACAGCGGCATCATGGTCCTGCCGGACTCCGCCGCAGTGGGCGCGCGGCTTGTGGATGTGCTCGAACTGGACCGGGAAGTGCTGGACATCTCCATCACGCCCAACCGCGCGGACTGCCTCTCCGTGCTGGGCTTGGCGCGTGAGACGGCCCTGGCCTTCAACCTGCCCCTGAGCGTCCCGGAACTGCCCCTGCACCTGGACGCCAACGGCCCGGAAGCCATCGTCCCTATTGAGATTACGGAGCCCGAGCTTTGCTGGCTGTATTCGGGCCGGGTCATTTCTGAGATCAAGGTGGCCCCGTCGCCCATGCGCGTGCGCCATCGCCTGCATGCCGTGGGCGTGCGCCCCATTTCCAATATCGTGGACGTGACCAACTATATTCTGTTCGAATGCGGCCAGCCCCTGCACTCTTTTGACCTGGACAAGCTGCGGGGCGGCCGCATCGTGGTCAAACCCGCCCGCGAAGGCGAAAAGTTCGTCACCCTGGACGGCCAGGAGCGGATTCTGACCAGCCGTGACCTGTGCATCTGCGACGCGGAACGGCCCGTGGGTCTGGCCGGGGTCATGGGCGGCCTGAATACGGAAATCACGGCTGAGAGCCGCAACGTCTTTCTGGAAAGCGCGGTCTTCCGGCCCGGTGCCATCCGCAAGACCTCGCGACGGCTGGGGCTTTCCTCGGAAGCCTCCTACCGTTTTGAGCGCGGCATCGACCAGCAGCGCACGATCTGGGCTCTGGACCGGGCCTGCGCCCTGATGGCGGCCTTCGGCGGCGGCGTGGTGCGGCGCGGCCTCTCCATTGAGGAACCCCGGCCCTTTGTCCCGGCGCGCATCGCCTTCCGTCCGGCCAGGGCCGACGCCCTGCTGGGCGTGCGGCTGAGTCCGGAATTCGACGAAAAAACGCTCTCCGGCATGGGCTGCGCCGTGGAAAAGGACGGCGACGCCTGGCGGGTGGAGCAGCCTTCCTGGCGACCCGACCTCACCCGCGAGGCGGACCTCATCGAGGAGGTGGGCCGGGTGCACGGCCTGGACACCATCCCGCCCGTGCTGCCGCCCGTGCAGCTGGATCTGGCGCGCGCGGCCGAGCCGGAATCGCGCTATGCTTTCTGGCTGCGGCTCAAGCACTGGGGCGCGGGTCTGGGCCTCAACGAAGCCGTCAACTATAGTTTTGTGGGCCACAAGGATCTGGACCATCTCGGCCTGCCCGCCGAGGGCCGCATTTCCATCATGAATCCCCTTTCGGCGGAACAGGACGCCCTGCGCACGGCCCTGGCGCCGGGGCTGCTTCAGGATCTGCGCAACAATCTGGCCCAGGGCGCGCAGGGGCTGCGGCTGTTCGAACTGGCCCATGTTTTCGAAGCCGACCCGGACTCGGAAACCACAGCCCATGAAACCGGCATGCTGGGCATCCTGCTCTACGGCGCGCGCCACGACACTGCCTGGCCTCATGCCGAAGCCGACATGGACTACGCGGACCTCAAGGGCGTGGTGGAACACCTGCTGCATTTTCTGCATCTGCCCGCGCCGGTCTGCCGTCAGGCCGAAACGCATCCCTTCCTCCTGCCCTGCGTGGAAGTGCTGGTCGAGGGCCGCCGCGTGGGCCGCATGGGCCGGGTCAAACCCGCCCTGGCCGAGGATTTCCACGCCCGCAAAGCCGTCTGGCTGGCGGAACTCAACCTGGAAGTGCTGCGCGAACTGCACGACAGGGCCGTGATCCGCTTCGCGCCTCTGCCGGTCTACCCGCCGGTGCGCCGCGACATCACGGTCATGGCCGGGCCGGAACTCAAGGTCGGCCAGGTGCTCGATCATCTGACCGGGCTCGGTCTGCCCCTGCTGGAGGACGCAGTGCTCGTGGACTGCTTTGAACCCCAGGGCGGCCCCGGCGTTGAAGCGGGGCGCAATCTGACCTTCCGCCTGACCTTCCGCCACGCCGGGCGGACCCTCAAGGATGCGGAAGTGGACAAGGAGCGGGAAAAGGTGGCAGAATCACTCGTGAAGAATTTGGGCGTCCGCGTTTAGGAGCCGTTTCTAAATGGTCCTTTCGTCCTCATGCGGAAACAGCTCCCGCGTATGGCCTTTTCCTTCTCCGGCGGCGTCCCGTCGTCTGTTATGAAGGGTTCATGCCTTTCATAACAGACCCGGTTTTCTTGCGGGAGAAGGAAAATCCTCATGCGCCTGAGATTCAGGAGGACGGTTCTATGCCGGAAAAAAACTACCGCATCGGCGAGGCGGCGGAGCTGCTCAATCTCAAAACCCATGTCCTGCGCTTCTGGGAGACGGAATTCCCCCAACTGGCCCCCCTGCGCACGGACAAGGGCCAGCGCCTGTACACGGAAAGCCATCTGGCGCTCCTGCGCCGTATCCGGCAGTTGCTGCACGAGCAGGGCATGACCATTGAAGGCGCGCGCCGCGTGCTGGAGGGCAGCGCCGTGCTGGATGAGAATCTGCCCGAGCGGGTGGCCGCCGTGCCGGACCCGGCCTTCATGCAGATGCTCAAGCGGGAGCTGACCTCGGTGCGCCGTCTGCTGGCCGGTCAATGACGCCGCGGCGCCGTAAACGCGCCGGATGTAGCAAAAGGTTGTTGTCCATGATTCTTTCCCCATCCCTGCTTTCCGCCGATTTTTCGCGTCTGGCCGAGGAACTGGCCGCCCTGGAGGCCGCCGGGGTAACCTGGCTGCATCTGGACGTGATGGACGGGGCCTTTGTGCCCAACATCACTTTCGGTCCCCCGCTGATCAAGGCCCTGCGGCCCCACAGCGGGCTTTTTTTTGACGTGCATCTCATGGTTGAGGAGCCGGCCCGCTATCTGCGCAACTTTAAAGAGGCCGGGGCCGATCTGCTGGTCATCCATGCCGAGGCGGACCGCCACGCCCAGCGCACCCTGACCGAGATCCGCAAGCTGGGCCTCAAGGCCGGGCTGGCCCTGAATCCCGGCACGGACCTTTCCGCAGCCCGCTGGCTTGCGCCGGACCTGGACCTTCTGCTGCTGATGAGCGTCAATCCCGGTTTTTCCGGCCAGGCTTTCATTCCCCAGACCTATGAGAAAATCCGTGCGGCCCGCGCCCTGCTGGCCGAGGCCGGAGCCGCCGGAGCGCTGATCCAGGTGGACGGCGGCGCCTGTCCGGAAAACGCGGGCCAACTGCTGGAAGCAGGGGCCGATGTGCTGGTGTCCGGTTCCGCCTTTTTCGGGCACAAGCCCTATGACGCGCGTCTGGAGGCTTTCATGCGTGCGGCCAAGGGGCTCGCCGAGCGTCCCGGCCTGCGCGCCGCCCGCGCCTGGCGGCCTGCCGCGCCGCATTCCAACCCGTAACGCCAAGAAAGGAAAAAGAGTCATGCCCACCCGCAGACAGTGCGCCAACGCCATCCGCGCCCTTGCCATCGACGCCATTGAAAAATCCCGTTCCGGCCACCCCGGCGCGCCCCTCGGCATGGCCGATATGGCCGAGGCCCTCTGGCGGCACGGCTTCAAGCACAATCCCGCCAATCCCGCCTGGCTGGACCGCGACCGCTTCGTGCTTTCCAACGGGCATGCCTCCATGCTCCAGTACGCGGTGCTCCATCTCACGGGCTATGATTTTCCCATTGAGGAAATCAAGAATTTCCGCCAGTGGGGCTCGCAGACGCCGGGGCATCCCGAGCGCGGCCTGCCCCCCGGCGTGGAAATGACCACCGGCCCGCTGGGCCAGGGCATTTCCTCGGCTGTGGGTATGGCTCTGGCCGAGCGCATGCTGGCCGCCCAGTTCAACACCCCGGAACATACGGTGGTGGACCACCGCACCTACGCCTTCTGCGGCGACGGCTGCCTGATGGAGGGCGTCTCGCACGAGGCCTGCTCCCTGGCCGGAACCTGGGGCCTGGGCAAGCTCATCGTGCTCTACGACTCCAACGGCATTTCCATTGACGGCAAGATCGACGCCTGGTTCAGCGAGGATGTGGGCGCGCGTTTCCGCGCTTACCGCTGGCAGGTCATCGGCCCCATCGACGGGCACGACAGCGAGGCCCTGGACAAGGCCCTGGCCGAGGCCCGCGCGGATCTCTCCCGCCCCAGCCTGATCATCTGCCACACCCATATCGGTTTCGGCTCGCCCAAGGCCGACTCCGCCGCCAGCCACGGTTCGCCCCTGGGCGAGAGCGCTTCGGACGCCACGCGCCGGGCCCTGGACTGGCACGAACCGCCTTTTGAAATTCCGCAGGATATTTACGCGGCCTGGGACGCGCGCGCCGCCGGGCAGGCCGCCGAAGCGGCCTGGAATGAAACTTTCGCGGCCTACAGACAGGCCAATCCGGAACTGGCGGCCGAATTTCTGCGGCGCATGGCCGGGGATCTGCCTGCCGACTGGGCGGCCGTGGCCAAGGCCATGCTCGCGGAAGCCGTGAACAAGGCCGAAAGCCTGGCCACTCGCGTGGCCTCCCAGAAGGCTTTGGAGCATCTGGTGGGCGCGCTGCCCGAGATGATCGGCGGCGCGGCGGACCTTTCCGGTTCCGTGGGCACCCTGACCTCCAAGTCCGAGCATCTCAAGCCCGGCGCGTACACCGGCAACTATATTTCCTACGGCGTGCGCGAATTCGGCATGAGCACGGTCATGAACGGCCTGGCCCTGCACGGCGGCTTTATCCCCTACGCGGGCACCTTCATGGCTTTTTCGGACCAGGCCAAAAACGCCGTGCGTCTGGCGGCCATCATGGGCCTGCGGGTGGTCTGGGCCTTTACCCACGACTCCATCGGCGTGGGCGAGGACGGCCCCACCCACCAGCCCGTGGAGCAGGTGTCCACACTGCGCCTGACGCCCAATCTGCATCTCTGGCGGCCCTGCGACACGCTGGAAACCGCCGTGGCCTGGCAATCCGCCCTGGAGAGCCGCGAGATTCCCACTTGCCTTTCGCTTTCACGCCAGAAGCTGCCTTTCTTTGAGCGTGACGCGGCCCAGGTCGCGGCCGTGTCCAGGGGCGGCTATGTGCTGCGCGACTGCCAGGGCACGCCGGAAATCATTCTGCTGGCCACGGGTTCGGAAGTGGCCCTGGCTGTGGAAGCGGCGGAACAGCTCAATGCCGACGGCCGCCGGGCGCGGGTGGTTTCCATGCCCTGCGCCGAGATTTTCGACGCCCAGGACGCGGCCTGGAAGGAAAGCGTGCTGCCCTCGGCCGTGCGCTGCCGTCTGGCTGTGGAAGCCGCCTCGCCCGACTACTGGTACAAGTACGTGGGCCTGGACGGCGACGTGCTGGGCATGCACAGCTTCGGCGCGTCCGCGCCCGGCTCGGTCATGTTTGAGCGCTTCGGTTTTACCACGGCCAATGTGCTGGAAAAAGCGAGGGCTCTCTTGCGTAAATAAGCCTTTTTGTCCGATGGCCTCAAAAATCGTTTTTCTGACATTCGGCACAAAAAAATTTTTATTTACGCGGAAATCGGCAATCATCAAGAACGCCAACCACAGGGAGGCGACATATGCCCATCAAAAAACTTGCGGATCTGGATTGCAACGGCAAGACCGTTGTCATCCGGGAAGATCTCAACGTGCCCATGAAAGAAGGGCGGATCAGCAACGACAAGCGCATCCGCGCGGCGCTGCCCACCATCAGGATGGCCCTGGACAAGGGCGCGGGCGTGGTTCTGCTCTCGCATCTGGGCCGTCCCACGGAAGGCCGGTATGAGGAGCAGTTCTCGCTCAAACCCGTGGCCGCGCGTTTGGGCGAATTGTTGGGCCGGGAGGTGCCGCTGGTCAGTGAACCGGCCGACGCCGGAAAGGTGAAACCGGGGCAGTGCGTGCTGCTGGAGAACGTGCGTTTTCTCAAAGGCGAGAAAAAGAATGATCCGGCTCTGGCCGCCCAGCTGGCGGGCCTGGGCGACATCTATGTGATGGACGCGTTCGGCGCGGCGCACCGGGCGCACGCCTCCACCGAGGGCGCGGTGCGCCAGGCCAAGGTGGCCTGCGCCGGGCCGCTGATGGTGGCGGAACTGGCGGCCTTCGCCAAGGTGCTGGACAATCCGGCCCGGCCGTTGGCGGCGGTCATCGGCGGTTCCAAGGTTTCCACCAAGTTGGGGTTGCTGGCCAATCTGCTGGCCAAGGTGGACAGCCTGATTGTGGGCGGCGGCATTGCCAACACTTTTCTGGCTGCCGCCGGTTACAACGTGGGCGCCTCTCTCTGTGAGCCGGACCTGATTCCGGAAGCTAAAAAAATCATGGAAACAGCCGGGGCGCAGGGCAAACAACTGCCCTTGCCCGTGGACGTGGTCACGGCCAAGGAGCTGGCGCCGGGCCAAAAGGCCACGGTGCATGCGGCGGACGACGTGCCGACGGACGAAATGATTCTGGACATCGGCCCCAAGACCGTGGCTCTGTATGAGAAGCTGCTGGCCGGCGCGGCCACCGTGGTCTGGAACGGACCTGTGGGCGCGTTTGAAACCGAGCCTTTCGGCGCGGGCACCAAGGCCCTGGCCGAAGCGCTGGCGGCGTCAAAGGCTTTTGTGGTCGTGGGCGGCGGCGACTCGGTGGCCGCTGTGGAAGGCTACGGCCTGGCTGACAAAATGGGCTATATCTCCACGGGCGGCGGCGCTTCCCTGGAACTGCTGGAAGGCAAGGTGCTGCCTTCGGTGGCGGCTTTGGAAGCGCGCGGCTAGAGCCTTTCTACTTTGAAATGCTCTGACGCCGCACCCAGTGCGGCGCGCCGCGAAGCGGCGTGGATTCAGCCGAAAGCCGTGCTTTTCGGCTGAATGAACCTTTGAAGAAGCATAGCGTTTCAAAGGTAATCTGCTCTAAGTCCAAGTTATCTGCTTCAAAAAGGAAATCCCCGGCCAGGCTGGCCGGGGATTTCCTCATACAGGCGCTTGCCGTCCCGCCGGGAATAGCGGGTTTTGTCCCGGTGGGGCCGGACTGGCCGCACGGCGGCCTTGCGGACCTTAAGTTCCTCGTCGCGGATCACGATGCGCAGATCCGCTTTTTTCCTGCGTCGGCGCATGATTGCCTCCTTTCACGCCATGGCGTCCGGAGCGTATACGGACGCTGGTGGAAAATGTCAAAAGCCGCGCCTTGGGTCCGGAGCTGCTTCTACATGGCGGCGGGCGTGATCACGCATTTGATGCAGTCGTCGGTTTTGTTTTCAAAAACGGCATAGCCTTCCAGAATGCGGTCCAGCGGCAGGCGGTGGGTGATCAGGGCACGCACGTCCAACCTGCCGTCGGCAATAAGCCCGAGCAGACGGCCGCAGTGCACGGCGTCCACCCCGCCGGTTTTGAAAATGAGATTTTTGCCGTACATCTGGTGCAGAGGCAGGTTCTGGGCCTCGCCGTACATGGCCACCACAGCCACGCAGGCGTGCGGCCGGGCGATTCTCCAGGCGGTCTGGAAGGTGCTTTTTCCGCCGGCGGCCTCAATGACCGCGTCCGCGCCCCGGCCGCCGGTGCATTCACGCACGCGTTCCTCCACATCTTCCCAGGCGGCGTTGATCGCATCGTCGGCCCAGCCCCGCGCCCGCGCCAGACGCAGGCGGTTTTCCAGCAGATCCACGGCGATAATCCGGCCCGCGCCGAACAGGCGGGCGCAGGCCATGGCGCAGAGCCCCACAGGTCCGGCCCCGAGCACGGCCACACTGTCGCCGGGGCGGATCTCGGCCAGCTCCGCGCCGAAATAGCCGCTGGAGAGCACGTCGCCCACAAAAATCACGTCCTCGTCGCTCAGGCCCGCCGGAACGGGATTCAGGCCGTTTTCCGCAAAGGGCACGCGCACGTATGTGGTCTGGCAGCCGTCAATGCGGCAGCCCAGTTCCCAGCCGCCGTGTTCGCAGTTGTTCACGTAATTGCGGCGGCAGAAAAAGCAGGAGCCGCAGAAGGTTTCCACATTGGCCGCCACCCGCATGCCGGGTTTGAGCTTGCGCACTTCGGTGCCGGTTTCCACGATCTCGCCCACAAACTCGTGCCCCAGAACGACGCCGGGCCGGGCGCGCGGCACCGCGCCGTCGCGGATGTGCAGATCGCTGGCGCAGATGCTGGACAGGGTTACCCGCACGATGGCGTCGCGCGGGTCCCGGATGCGGGGGAGGGGATGATCTTCCAGGCGCAGATCACCCGCGCCGCGCCAGACCAGTGCTTTCATTGTGCCGTCCATATGATGCCTCGCATGTCTGTTGTCTTACGGTCGCAGCATGCCGGAAGACGGACGCCGGGTAAAGCGGGGCGTCCGCCGCCGTGGCGGAGACATTTCATTTCAGCTTTTGCGGCGCCGAACGATTTTATTTTTCAGGCTTTTCCCGGCGCTGATCGTCCGCCCGCAGGCCGTTCAGGCGGAGAGAAGGCGGCTTGTTTTTTGTCCGTTTCCCGGGTTATCTAGTCAATAAATAAAGATTTTTCAGATGCGGCGGCCCTGGGTCCGCAGCGCCGGGACATTGCGTCCGGACAAAGCTTGGGCTATACTGGTCTATGTCGGGCAATAGCCGGAAGCGCATGTCTTCCGCGGATTTGTCCTTCTGATCCGGGAGGCGCAAGAGTGCGGCGTTTTTATCAGGAAAGCTGGCAGGGGATACCGTTCACGGCATTCTCGCACATTTCTTTTTTCCATCTGGCGGAGCCCAAGTTTTACGCCACATTTTACGAGGAGTTGTTCCGCCGCTACAAGGACTGGGACGATCTGCCCTCGACCTGGCGCGTCAACAAGCGCAAGGACGCCCGCTGGCTGGCCGGACAACTGCGCGCCCGCCTGGCTCAGGAGCCTGTCCGCGAGGGGCCGGTGCGCGTGCTCTCCATCGGCAGCGGCGTGGGCTATATGGAAAAGCTGCTTCTGGAGGAAATGCCCGAGCTGGAGCTGCACGTCAACGAACCCAGCACCGTGGGCATGAAGTGGCTCAGGCGACACATCCCCGCCGACCGCATCTACATCGGCCTGCCGCCCGCCTGCCTGCCGTCGGACGTGCAGTACGACATGATCTATCTTTCCGCCGTGGACTACGGCATTCCCAGCCGCGAACTCATCCATATGCTGGAGGAATTGCGCGCCCAACTCGCGCCCGGCGGCGAGCTGGTCTGTCTGTCCGCCTCGCTGCTGGAAGAGGATTCCTTTATCGGCAGCTTCGTCAACGCCATCAAGATCGTCATCCGCGGCGTCCTGCATTACCTGGGTATCCGGCGGCAGCAGTTCTGGGGCTGGCGGCGCACCCGCGACGAATACCGCCAGCTTTTCAAGCAGGCGGGCTTCAGCAATGTGGAGGACGGCTGGCTGGAGGACGGCTTCGAAACCTACTGGATCCGGGGACAATAGCGGGGCCGGAGGGAATATGCCGCGCGGATCATGCAAAGAATTTGTCCAATGCCCCGACGCTTCTCTGTAATCATTCAGAGCCGCAACATGATGCCTGTTGCGGCGGATTCACGCCCGAACCGCGGTGTTTTGCGCCGTCGGTCTGTTCTTCCATGGCCTGTTTTGAACGTCCTTGGCTTCCGCCGTCGGACTTCCGGCGGAATTTCGAGAGCTTTGCCAGGGGATCGTTCTTCCGCTAAACGCCGTGTATTTTTCTTTTCTCATGAGCACTCCTTTATATTTTTCCGGATATTGACTAATATCATACTTTCCAGCGTGCGCACGTTATACTGTATGACGTAAAAATGACAGGTTAAGATCTTTCATGCAGCCCCCCGTATATTATATCGGCCTTGACATCGGTTCCACCACCGTGAAAGCGGTCGTGCTGGACGCCACGGGAAAAATGCTGTTCAGCAAGTATTCGCGGCATTATTCCGAAGTCCGGCAGAGCACGGCGCGCCTGTTGCGCGAGATCGCGGACTTCGCCCATGGCGCAGCCTGCCGCATGAGCGTCACGGGGTCCGGGGGCATTTCTCTGGCCGGCGAGCTGGGCCTGCCCTTCATTCAGGAAGTGCTGGCCTCCAATCTGGCCATCAGAAAGAGGATTCCCGACGCCGACGTGGTCATCGAGCTGGGCGGCGAAGACGCCAAGCTGACCTTTCTGAGCGGCGGTCTTGACCAGCGCATGAATGAAACCTGCGCCGGGGGCACCGGAGCCTTCATCGACCAGATGGCGGCTTTTATCGGCACGGACGCCGCCGGTCTGGACCGGCTGGCCCAAGGCCACGCGACCATTTATCCCATTGCGTCGCGTTGCGGGGTTTTCGCCAAAACCGACATCCTGCCCCTGCTCAACGAAGGCTGCGCGCGCGAGGACATCGCCGCCTCCATCATGCAGGCCGTGGTCAATCAGACCATTGGGGGCCTGGCGCGCGGCAGGGCCATCAAAGGCAAGATCGTTTTTCTCGGCGGTCCGCTGTCCTTTCTGCCCTCCCTGCGCGAGCGCTTCACGGCCATGCTCAAGGAGATGCGCGAAGCGGTCTTTCCGGAGGACGGGCATTTCTTCGTGGCGCTGGGTGCGGCCTATCACGCCATGGACATGAGCCCACAAACCTTTTCGTTCGCGGATTGCCTGACCGTGCTGGAAGAACGCGGCGCGGCGCAGACCTACGGCAGGCTGCCGCCCCTGTTCGCCTCCCGCGAGGAGCGTGAGGCCTTCGCCGCCCGTCATTCCGGCAGCCGCGCGGTCCGGCGGGATCTGGCCACGGCCGAGGGCGACGCCTGGCTGGGCTTTGACTGCGGTTCCACCACCATCAAGGCCGCGTTGCTGGATGCCGACGGCAACCTGCTCTATTCCTTTTACGATTCCAACAAGGGCGATCCCCTCACGGCGGCCCTCGGCGTCCTCAGGGATATTTACTCCCAGAAGCGCCCCGGTCTCACCATCAGGGCGGCCGCGGCCACCGGCTACGGCAGCGCCCTGTTGGCGGCGGCGTTGCGCCTGGACGTGGATGAAGTGGAAACCGTGGCGCATTTCACGGCGGCCAGGTTTTTCGAGCCGCGCGTCTCGTTCATCCTGGACATCGGCGGGCAGGACATCAAGTGCATGCGCATCCGCAACGGCGTCATCGACAGGATCAACCTCAACGAGGCCTGCTCCGCCGGTTGCGGTTCCTTTATCGAGAATTTCGCGGAATCGCTGAACATGCCGCTGGCGGATTTTGTGGACCACGCGCTGCGCGCCGCTTCGCCAGTGGATCTCGGCACCCGCTGCACCGTGTTCATGAATTCCAAGGTCAAGCAGGCCCAGAAGGAAGGGGCGGACGTGGGCGACATTGCCGCCGGTCTTTCCTATGCCGTGGTGCGCAACGCCTGCTTCAAGGTGATGAAGATTTCCAATCTGGCGGAACTGGGCGAATACATGGTCGCCCAGGGCGGGGCGTTCGCCAATGACGCCCTGCTGCGGGCTCTGGAACTGGAGCTGGGCCGTCCTGTCATGCGGCCCGGCATTTCCGGGCTGATGGGGGCCTTCGGCGCGGCCCTGATCGCCCGCAAACGCGGCCCGCTGAACGGAAAAACCGGCCTGCTCGGTCCGGAGGAAGTCCGGACCTTTTCAGCGCGTACGGCCACCACCCGTTGCCGCCGCTGCACCAACGCCTGCCTGCTGACCATCACCACATTCGCGGACAAACGCCGTTTCATTTCCGGTAACCGCTGCGAACGCGGCGCCGAAGCGGAACCACGGCATTGCATCAATCTCTATGCCTACAAATACAAGCGCCTGTTCGAACCCTATACGCCACTGGAGGAGGGCGCGGCCCGGCGCGGCGTTCTGGGCATTCCCCGAGCGCTGAACATCTTCGAGAATTATCCGCTCTGGTTCACCCTGTTCACCCGCCTGGGTTTCCGCGTGGTCCTGTCCTCGCCCTCGTCCAAGGAACTGTATTACAGCGGCTATGACACCATCCCCTCGCAGACCGTCTGCTATCCGGCCAAGCTCGCGCACGGGCATGTGCTTGACCTGGTGGAGCGGGGCGTCGGAACCATCTTTTTCCCCTGCCTGCCCAACGAGCAGCAAAGCGCCGGATCCGCCGCCGGCACGTTCAACTGCCCGGTGGTCATCGGCTACCCTGAGCTTCTGGCGCGCAATATCAGCGCCATTGAAGAGCGCGGCATAACCTTCATCCATCAGTTCCTGCCCCTGGACAGGGGCATGCTCGCCAAGCGGCTGCGCGACATTCCTTTCTTTTCGAAAATTCCCCAGGCCGAACTGGAAGAAGCCGTACGCGCCGGTTTTGCGGAGATGGACACGTTCCACCAGGATATGCGCAACGCGGGCGAAGCCGCTCTGGCGGAGCTGGCCGCCGACGGCAAGATGGGCATTGTCCTGTCCGGGCATCCCTACCATACTGACCCGGAGGTGCACCACGGCGTGCCCGATCTGGTGACCTCCTGCGGCATGGCCGTGCTGACCGAGGATTCCGTGGCGCATCTGATGCCCGATCCCGGCCCGTTGCGGGTGGTGGACCAGTGGGCCTACCATTCGCGCCTGTACCGGGCCGGAGCCTATGCGGCCACAGTGGACAATCTGGCGGTGTTGCAACTGGTTTCTTTCGGCTGCGGCCTGGACGCCATCACTTCGGACCAGCTGGAGGAAATCGTCACCCTGCGGGGACGGTTGTACGCCCAGATCAAGATCGACGAGGGCGCCAACCTCGGCCCGGCCCGCATCCGTATCCGCTCACTGCAGGCGGCCATGCGCGAACGCCGGGAACAGCTGGCCCACAGCGCCGTCATGCCGGACGAACCGCCTCCGGCCTTCACCAGAGACATGCGTGAAACGCATACCCTGCTGGTTCCGCAGATGTCTCCGCTGCATTTTCAGTTCACGGAAGAAGTTTTCGCTTCGGAAGGCTACCGGGCCGTGCTCCTGCCCAGCGTAAGCCGCGCGGCCATTGAACTGGGGCTGCGCCATGTGAACAACGACGCCTGCTTTCCGGCCATCGTGGTCGTGGGGCAGCTGCTGGAAGCGCTCAAGAGCGGCGTGTACGATCCGGAGAAGGTCGCCCTGGTCATCTCCCAGACCGGCGGGGGCTGCCGGGCTACCAATTACATCGGTTTTCTGCGCAAGGCCCTGCTGGACGCGGGTCTGGAACGGGTGCCCATTGTTTCCTTCTCCACCAGCATTCAGGAGGGCGCGCCGGGCATCAGCCTCACGGGCAAGATGCTGCGCCGGATGATCATGGCCGGGCACTACGGCGACGCGCTGCTGCGCATGATCCACCGGGTGCGGCCCTATGAAAGGGAGGCGGGAAGCGCGGAGGCCCTGGCCGCGCTCTGGACGGAAAAAGCGAAAAAAAATATCGTTTCCGGCAGCATCCCGCGTTTTGAGTTGAACATGCTGTCCATGATCCGGGATTTCGACCGCCTGCCCCTGCTCAGCGAGGAACGCAAGCCGCGCGTGGGGCTGGTGGGCGAGGTGCTGCTCAAATACCATCCGGACGCCAACAACAATGCCGCCAGGATCGTGGAAGAGGAGGGCGGCGAGGCTGTGGTCACGGGCCTGATGGATTTTCTCCTCTACAATTTCTATGACCACATCTTCAATTACGAGCATCTCGCGGGCAAGAAAAAGGATTCCCGCGCGGCCATGGCGGGCATCGCCTTTCTGGAGTTCACGCGCCTGGGCATGCGTTTCTGCTTCGGGCGCAGCAAGCGCTTCAACACGCCCATCCGCTTTCACGAATTGCGCAAGAAAACGAAGAATCTGATTTCTCTGGGCCACCAGACCGGCGAAGGCTGGCTGCTGGCCGCGGAAATGGTCAGGATGCTGGAGGATGGGGTCAACAATATCCTCTGTATGCAGCCCTTCGGCTGCCTGCCCAACCACATCACGGGCAAGGGGCTGCTCAAGGAATTGAAACGGCGCTACCCGGAGGCCAACATCATCGCCCTGGATTATGATCCCGGCGCCAGCGAAGTGAACCAGATCAACCGGATCAAGCTGATGATGCGTTCCGGCCAGTTGAAGTGAGGCCGTGTTCCGGGCCGTCGGTGGCCTCGCGCAGGACCGTGAGCACCCGGTCCACGTCCAGAGAGTGGTTTTGCGCGGCGCGGCGTCCCGTGGTGGCGGCAGCCGGGAAAATATGGCTGTCCAGCCGGGCGCCGCGCTTGCGGATATAGTCCAGCATGAACGGCACGAAGTAGTTGCGGCGGCTGAACAGGATGAAGTGGTTGCTCAGACTCCGGCAGAAGAGCGGCGTATAGAAGGCCGAACCGTCGAAACCGGCCACATGCCCGGCTTCCATCATGGCTAGGGCCTGCTGCGGGAGCGGCAGTTCTTCGGGATGCATGATTTCCCAGCCCGTGCGGGCAAGTTCCGCCTCCAGACTTTTTTCCTCCTCCACCTTGCCCCCCCGCAGCGCGCTGCGCGATACCCAGAGTTTTTTCCCGGCCCGGGGCGCGCGCTCCGGCAGGCGGCCCAGAGCCCCGAATTGCGCGTCGGTCATGGCCGTCGCCGCGTCGCAGGCGGGCGGCGAGACGATTAACTCATCCACCAGGGTGGGCACTCTGATAAACTGTATCCTGTTGGTAAGGCCCAGAATTTTGAAGGCTTCCTTTTGCCAGGGGCGGAGGGTCGGATTGGGCGACATGAACAGCAGCGGCCAGGGCTTGCAGCGCGCGATGGCGTAATATCTGCTCAGGCTTTCCAGCAAAAAGTGTCCGTAGTGCGCAAACATGTAGCCGCCGAAGATGCACGGGCCTTTCAGGCGGGCTTGGGGGCGGCAGGGCGCGGCGGCTCTGCCCCGGTACAGCAGCGTGTCCGGCAGGCAACGGCCGTTGACGAAAACGCCGGAAGCGAACTCGTCCATGCTGCCCGCGAAAGGCATGAGCAAGGCGTCATGGTGCAGGGCGAAGGTCTGCGGCGGAGTGTCCGGACCGGGGAGAACGGCATCCCCGCTTTGGCCGCTTCCGCTTGGGGATGCCGTAGGACATGCGGGGCGAGCGTCCCCGGTCACGGCAAAGTAGGCGGATTCCCGCTCGACGGACGCGAAGCGTTCTTTGTAGGGCCAGATGAATTCCTTTTCAAAGCCGGGATACGGTATGCCCCGCTGGCGAAGATGGGAGAGCGTTTGCGCGCAGTCGTCGAGAACCATGCGAAATTCCATGTATTCCGCGCGCTCGGCCAGTTGGACGCGCGAATCCTCATCCACGTCGATCACCTCGTAGCTCGGCATGACCTTCCAGGAACGGATGCACAACTGGTACAGGGTCGCGTTGACGGTGAAAAGATCCGCCGCGCGTTGTTCTTCCGGCGTTTGCGCGCCTTCCCCGGAAGCGCCGGACGCGGGCGCGTCGCGAAAGTAGCGCGCTTCTTCATAGCAGTATTGGGGAAAACCGGCGCAGGCCATGCGCGCGCCGAAATCCGCCTCCAGCACGGACGTGGGGCCGTAGTCCTCATTCCAGCGGCCGAGGACATCCGAAACTTCCTTGGGAATCATGACGGCCCGGCCAAGTGCTCCGTCGGTCGAGAGGTCCGGATCGCCGCCCGGCGCGTCCGCGGCCTCGGGATTTGCCGGACGCATGTTCAGATTGCGGACGCAACCGAGGGTGGAGACCGGAAGACCGTTGCGCCAGAAACGGAGCAGCTTGCTCAGCCAGTGCGCTTCGGTGATGACCATGCCGCTCGCAAGCTTCATATAAATGGGCGCGTTCACCAGTTGCCAGCCGATATTGGCGGCGCAGGCCTCGCCCATGTTGCGCGGCAGAAGAAAGAGATTGTCGATGATCCCGGACTGCCTGAATTCCCGCAGTCGCGCCACCAGCCGCTCGTCGCTGCCGTTGTCCACCACGGTGATGCAGAAGGGAATTTCCTGTGAAGTCTTGCGCAGGGCCGCCAGCGTCCGCTGCACCAGCTCCGCGTGGTTGAACACGGGTATCGTCACATTGAGCACGGCTTCGGCGGGCATGAAAAATCCCCTGTCAGGTATATTGGGGCTCGTTTTCCTTGATGATCTGGAAGGCCTTCATGGCTTTGACCGTGCCCGCGATGCCTTGATATTTGCCCACTCCGGCCACCGTGCAGGTGAGCAGGTCTTCCACGTCGGTGTCCAGCACCAGCACGTCGCCCACCTGCATGCGCAGAAGCTGATTGCCGGTGATGGTGGTGCCGCCGAAATGCACCTTGAGTTCCACCGGCGTTTCCATCAGCCGTTCCTTGAGGCGCGCCACCCAGGCGTGGTCCACTTCCAGGCGTTCGGTCTGGAAACTGGCGTGCAGTTTGGAGCGGATGGGTTCGATGGTGGCGTAGGGCAGGCAGATGATCATGGAACCCAGGGCCGTGTCCAGTTCCACCTCAAAGGTGATGACCACCACCACGTCGCTGGGCGGCACGATGGCCGCGAACTGAGGGTTGATTTCGCTGCGCACCAGTTCCAGCTTGACGTCGTGCACGGGTCGCCAGGATTCTTCCATATTGTCCAGGGCGATCTTGACGATCTTGTCCACCACGGCCTGCTCGATGCGCGTGAATTCGCGGCCTTCAATCTTGGGCTGGGTGCCCGCGCCGCCGAAGACGTTTTCCACCAGGGCGAAGACCAGGCGCGAGTCCACCACCATGATGGCGTTGCCGCGCAGGGGATCCATCTTGAAGATGTTGATGGAGGTGGGCACGGGCAGGGAGCGCATGAACTCCCCGAACTTGGTCATGTCGATGGAAATGGGGTTCAGCTCCACACGCTTGCGCACGGCGTTGGACAGGGCGTTGGTGCAGAGCCGCGCGAAACGGTCATTGACGATTTCCAGCACCGGCATGCGGCCGCGGATGATGCGGTCCTGATTGGCGAGGTCAAAGGTCACGATGCCGGAATCGTCTTCCAGCACCTCGGGTTCGCTTTCGATCTCGCCGCCGGAAAGCCCGCGCAGCAGGGCATCCACTTCGTCTTGTGCCAGAACTTTGTTCATACCGCCTCGAAACTCCTGCTGATGTGCCTGTTCGGGAATCAGAATGCAAAAAAAAGGCCAGATTGACAAGGCCGCCGTCACGGCACGCGGAACAGGCCCCCCCGCGCCGTTGTCGGAAGTCTGACAGCCCGTCCGTTCCGCCGTCCGGTTTCGGGGTCGGATCAGCCACGCCCATCTATATGATAAATACGCGTTTGCATATTGCAGGTTATGCTATATTTACTAATAATAGAAAAAATAGACTACGAAAAAGAATTTACGTCTGTCATCACACTATAAAAATATAGTATATTTGTAGGATATCGATATTGACATTTTTTTACAGGGAGGCTATAGGGTGAATATGTCTTCATAATGAAGATAAGTTTGACGCCTTTATTTTACTTCCGGCCGTGTATTGAATACTGCCACCGTGGCCGGAACCTGTCAAAAACCGCTATGCCGGTGTTTTTCTTTTTTTGTGCTGTAATTTTTTCCGGCGTCCTTTTGAAACATTTTATATGCGCTGTATTTCCTCTTTTCAGAGGGGATTTTTTGAGCGTCATGCCACGGCAACAGTGGCGACGCGCAACCGATAGTGTCATGGCATTGACTCACCGCTGTCCGTTTGAACGAGTCCGCGAACCGATAACAGACCCGCCCCGGAAAAGGGATGCGCCGTTGATGTGCTGACGGCGTGCAACGGGTAAATACGGGAGGGGCGTCATGCGTTTGAGCGACATTTCCATAAAAAAGAAACTGGTTGTCATTTTTCTGCTGGGCATGTTCGTTGTCCTGGCCTTCATGCTGATCAATATCCGGGAATTGCGGCTTATCGGCGGCGAGGCCGACATCCTGAGCCGCCCCCGGCAGGACACCATGCTGCTGGCTGCGGAAGTAGGGCATTTGCAGTGGGCTTCCCGCGTTCAGAAGTATCTGCTCGACAACGGCAAAAAGCCTCTGGATGCCTTGCTGGACGGGCACAAGTGCGCGTTCGGGCGCTGGCTCTACGGTCCCGGCAAAAGCGGCCTGGAGCAGGAGCTGCCCGCGCTGGAGCCGCTTTTCCGGGAACTGGGGGAAGCGCATCTGGCCCTGCACGAGTCCGCCGCGCGGCTCAAGCTGGCCATGGAGAACGGCGACAGCGCCCAGGCCCGCCGTCTGTTTGAAGACGTAACCATGCCGCAGCTCAAGAAGGTGCAGGAAATCCTCACCACGGCCCGGGGCGAGATCAACACGTCCTTTGCCGGCACGGTGGAAAAGCTGCGCGCCAAAATCCGCATGACCACGCTGCTGGATATGAGCATGGGGGCGTTGACCGTTCTGGGGTGCTGCCTGGCGCTCTGGCTGCTCGTGCGGGGCATCTCCACGCCTCTGGCGCGCTTGAAGGACCACGCGGGCCGCGTGGCGGAAGGCGAGTTCAGCAGCGTGCCTATCAGCCAGGGCGACGAGGTGGGACAACTGGCCGAAGCTTTCAACATTATGGTGAGGCACATCAAGGAAAAGCTGGGCATTTCCCAGGGCATCATGCGGGGGATCACCCTGCCGTTCGCCGCTTTTGACGTGAATTGCCGCCTGGCCTATGTGAATCGGGCCATGCTGAACTGCTGGGGGCATTCCGGCCAGCCGGAGGATTACCTCGGTCAAACCGCGGGCGAGTTCTATTATGCCGACGCCCAAAGGGAAACGCTCTGCCACCAGGTCATGGCCGAACGGCGCGAAATCCTGAATTACGAAGTCACGCGCGAAAATTTTAAAGGCGAGGTCAAGCGGGTGGCCATGGATGTCTCGCCGCTCTGGGATCTGGACGGCACACTGATCGGCTGCTTCACCCTGCACCGCGATCTGACCGAGATCCATGCCCAGCAAGAGCGTATCGCGGCCCTCAACGAACGCATTTATCTTTCCGCCGACGAGGCGCGGGATATTTCCGGCCGCCAGACCCATGCCTTTGAACAGCTTTCCGAGCAGTTGCGCACCACAGGCGGCATGGCCGAGGATCAGGCCAAGGCGTCTCTGGACGCGGCGCAGGGCATCCGCAGCATGGCCGAGACCATGAGCGAGGTGGCGGCCAGGGCCGGCCGGGCCGCCGGCGACAGCAAGAGCGCCGAGGAGGAAGCTGCCGGCGGCGTGGAGGTGGTGCGCCAGACGATAGCCTGCATCGCCAAGGTGGCCGAGCAGACCGCCGCCGTGGCCAAGGATATGGAAGCGCTGGGCGCGCACGCTGCCGGTATCGGCCGCATCCTTGGACTGATCACTGATGTGGCCGACCAGACCAATCTGCTAGCGCTCAATGCCGCCATTGAGGCGGCCCGCGCCGGGGAGGCCGGGCGAGGTTTCGCCGTGGTGGCCGACGAGGTGC
Source organism: Desulfovibrio porci (assembly GCF_009696265.1). NCBI lineage: Bacteria > Pseudomonadati > Thermodesulfobacteriota > Desulfovibrionia > Desulfovibrionales > Desulfovibrionaceae > Desulfovibrio > Desulfovibrio porci. Next base: position 210,164 of record NZ_VUMH01000003.1, on the reverse strand, counting down.
GCAAACTGGCCGAAAAAACCATGCAGGCCACCACGGAGGTGGCCGCCGCGGTACAGGCCATCCAGCAGGGCGTGGACTCGGGCGGCGCGGCCACGGAGCGCGCCGTGGAACTGACCCGTCAGACCACGCAACTGGCCGACAGCTCCGGCGAGCGCCTGAACCGCATTTTGGATGTTTCCCGGCAGGCGGCCGACACCGTGGCGGGCATCGCCCACGCCACCGAAGAACAGGCCGCCGTGGGCGGGGAGATGCTGGAGATGATCAAAAGCATCAGCGACAAGGCCCGCGACACCACGGACAATATGCGGGCCTCGGACGGGTATGTGCGGGAATTGAGCAAACTTTCCGGCGAACTGAAAAAAATCATCGACAGCATGCGCAGCGAACGCCGCGCGGAGCCGCGTTATCTCCTGCGCGATCCTTACAGGCTGAACGTCGTTTTCGGCGGCCGGGAGGTCGAAGCCACACTGGCGGACGTGAGCCGCTCGGGCGCGCGTCTCTGTTTTGCCGCACCGCCCGCTCTGGAAGGGGGCGCGTCGGTGGTCCTGCATGCCGTGGCCGCGCCTTTTGACACGCTCTTCGCGGACCGGGAGGCCCGGATCATATGGGTGGACGGCCCGCAGGCGGGCCTGGCCTTTGCCGAGCCCGCGGAAGGGGATCTGGAGGCCATCATCAGGTCTGTGGGCGGCGACAGGGCCTGAACAGGGGCGGGCCGTCTTGCCATCGCGGCGGCCTTGGGGCAGGGTAGGCGGCATGAAAGTACGCCTTTTACCCTCGCCCGCACCCGCCACCGGCGATGGTCCGGCCCCGGAAGCGCCTCCCGCGCCGTCCTTGCTTGAGTCCGTGGAACTGGACGTTCCGGCCGGGGAAAGTCTTTCGCGCGCCCTCTGGTTGTCCGGGCGGTTGCGGCCACTGCCGCTTTGCGGCGGTCTGGGCCGTTGCGGCCGCTGCCGTCTGCGTTTTCCGCACGACGCGCCGCCGCCCCTGCCCGCTGAAGAGGCGGTGTTTTCGCTGCGGGAGCTGAACGCGGGCTGGCGGCTGGCCTGCCGCCGTCAGGTCCCTGAAGCGGCCTGTGCCGCTCCGCTGGGGCTGGAGCTGCCGCAGGAGGATTTCGCGCCGGAGGCGGCCGTCGCGCCGGAGATCGCCCGTGCCCGCGCGGCCGGGCGGGAACTGGCTCTGGCTGTGGATCTGGGCACTACTTCCGTGTACTGGCGGGCGCTGGCTCTGGATGGCGCGGAGCCCGGCGCGACAGTCGCCGAGGGGCATTTTCTCAATCCGCAGGCCGGAGCCGGGGCGGACGTCATGTCCCGTCTGGCCGTGGCCCGCGCGCCGCAAGGCCGCGCCCGCCTGGCCGGGCTGGCCCGTGAGGCTGTGCGTCGCATTGTGGACGGTCTGCGCTCTTCGGACGGCAGAGTGGCGCGCGTCTGTCTGGCGGCCAATACGGCCATGACCGACATTTTTCTGGACCGCGACGTGGAAGGCCTCTGCGCCGCGCCCTACCGGGCCGCCCACGCCGGGCATGAGACCGCCTGCCTGCCGGGCCTGCCGCCGGTGTACATCCCGCCTCTGCCCGCGCCCTTTGTAGGCGGCGACGTGAGCGCGGGCCTGGCGGCTTTGCTGGAGGTCCGTACGCCCCGGCCCTTTGTGCTGGCGGATCTGGGCACCAACGGCGAACTGGCTCTGGTCACGGCGCAAGGGGAACTGCTGCTGGCCAGCGTGCCTCTGGGCCCGGCCCTGGAGGGCATCGGCCCGGAATGCGGGCAACTGGCCGGACCGGACGTGGTCACGGACTTCAGCCTCAGCCCGGCGGGCTTGGCGGCGCACTCGCCGGACGGCTCGAGCGGACCAGCGCGCGGCATCAGCGCCACTGGCTATCTTTCTTTGCTCGGCCTTTTGCTGCAATTGGGCCTGCTGGACGCCTCGGGCCTGTTCGCCCACGCGTCTTCGCCTTCGCTTATGCCGCTCGCGCGCAAGCTGGCCGCCGGACTGCGCAAGGAGCGGGGCCGGACGCACCTGTATCTGCCGCGCGGCCTCCGGCTGGCCGCCGCCGACGTGGAGGAACTGCTCAAGGTCAAGGCCGCCTTCGCCCTGGCCCTGGACGCCCTGCTGGCCGCGGCCGGCGTGCCGCCGCGCGACGTGGCCGCACTTTGCCTGGCCGGGGCGCTGGGCGAGCATATCCGGCCTGATATTCTGGAACAACTGGGCTTTGTGCCCGCCGGGCTCGGCTCCCGCATCCGCGCCGTGGGCAACGCCTCTCTGGACGGCGCGGCCCTGCTGGCCCTGCACCCGGAAAAGGGCGCGGCCCTGGCCCGCCTTTGCGCCGGAGCCCGTGTGCTGCCCCTGGTGGAAGATCCCGATTTTCATCACGCCTATCTGCGCCGTATGCGCTTTGGAGTCTGAATGCCGCGCCGCACCGCTTCGCCGTCCGCGTCCCCCAAGCCCCGCGCCTCCGACAGGAAACCGTCGCCTGCCAGACCCCGCGATTCGCGCGCGGACAAGGGCAAGCCCGCCGCCCCGTCCGGTAATCGGTCCGACAACCGGTACGATAGTCGGCCCGGCAAGCTGCCGGCCGGTCAACGCCCGGAACGGCGGGACGCCATGGACGCGCCCCGCGCCCCGCGCCCCGCGCGCGAGACGGGAAGCCGCTTCCCGTCGGCCTCGCCCTGGCCGCGAACCGACGCCTTGTTTCCCCCTCTGGATGCGGACGCGCGCCAGGCTCTGGAATGTCTGCCCGAGGCCCTGCACAAAATCTGGCCCCTGAACGCCGCGCACCGCCGCTCCCTGCCCGAGGACGTGGCCGCGCTGTCGCGCCTGCTGACCACGGAACGCCGGGATCTGCGGCGGCCCTATTGGAGTTCCCCGGCCTTTGTCAGCGCCTATCTCTATTATTTTCTGCCCTGGAACCTGCTGCGCCTGACCCGCCTGCTGGCGGCCCTGCCTCTGCCCGACCCGCGTGCCCTGGCCCCGGAGGACGGCGAAGCCCTGCTGCTGGACGCGGGTTCCGGGCCGCTGAGCCTGCCCCTGGCGCTCTGGCTGGCCCGGCCCCAATGGCGGGAAGCCCCGGTGCGGGTGTTGGCCCTGGATAGCGCGGCCCGGCCGCCGGAATTGGGCAAAGCCCTGTTTGCCTCCTGGGGCGCGTGCCTGGGCTGGAAAACCTGGCCCGTGCGCACGGCCCAGGGGCCGCTGGAAAGCCTGGCCCGGCAGGCGGCCCCGCTCCTGGCCGGGAAAGGCGGGGCGCAACGCTGCCGTCCCTGGCTGGTCACGGCGGCCAATGTGCTCAATGAACTGCGTCCGGGCCGTAAGGGCGGGGGCGGACGGCAGGCCTGGGATGAAGAGCCGGAAGACGGGGAGGGCGCGGAAGTCGCGCCGCAGGGGCCGCTGGCCGAACGCCTGGACAGTCTGCTGGATGCCTTCGCGCCCCTGCTTTTCCGCCATAACGGCGCGGAGCCGGAAAATGCGCCGGAGAGCGGGGCGTCGCCCGCCCTGCTTTTTGTGGAGCCGGGCACGCGTCTGGGCGGCAACACCATCATGCGTCTGCGCGACCTGGCTCTGGAAGGCGGCCTCGCGGCGCTGGCCCCCTGTCCGCACAACGCGGCCTGTCCGCTGCTGGCCGGGCAGGGCGGGCGGACCTGGTGCCACTTCACCTTTGACAGCCGGGACGCGCCGGACTGGCTGCTGCGCCTTTCCACAGAGGCGGGCCTGGCCAAGAGCGGACTTTCCCTGGCTCCTCTGCTGCTCGGCGCGGCGGCGGAACCGGAAGCTGTCCCTGTCGCCGCCCCCGGCCGGGAAAAAACGCTGCCCGCCCGCGTGCTTTCCGCGCCTTTTGCAGTGCCGGGCCTGGCGGGCCGGGTGCGCTACGCATGCACCGCCGAAGGCCTGATGCTGCTGGAAGACGCCGAGGCTCTGGCCTCGGGCGACCGGCTGCCTGTCCGCCTCATGCCGGACGCGCCGCGCGACGCCAAAAGCCGGGCGCGCATTATCCGCAGCCCGCGTGCGCACGTGTCCGCAAAGCCTTGAGCGGCGCGGCTCCGCTATTTTTTACATGAACTTTTTGTGAATTTTTATCATGTAATTTCAACTCATTATCCGAGAAATGCGGACTTTCGGGGCTTTTTTTTCAACCCCGCCGGGCGTATATAAGCCCAGTTTGGCGCCCCGCTGGACGGGCGTGTCGCTCTCCAACTTTTATCCCAAGGTTTATGTTCTGATGATCGCAATGCCCAAAAATCTGCCGCAGCCGCAGTTGAAACCCAATACGGACGTGGTGCTGCAGAAGCGCTATCTGCGTAAATCCCTGGACGGCAAGCTCACTGAAACCCCGCGCGACCTTTTCTGGCGCGTGGCTTCCGCCATCGCCGCCGAAGAAGGCAAGTACGAGGGGTCCTCGCGTGAGCCGGAGTCCCTGGCCCGCGACTTCTACGACCTGATGACCTCCTGGAAGTTTTTGCCCAATTCGCCCACGCTGATGAACGCGGGCACGGATCTGGGCCAGCTTTCCGCCTGTTTCGTCCTGCCTGTGGGCGACTCCATTGAGGAAATTTTCGACGCCGTGAAGTTCGCGGCCATGATCCACAAATCCGGCGGCGGCACGGGCTTTTCCTTCTCGCGCCTGCGTCCCAAGGAAAGCCGGGTGGGTTCCACCGGCGGCGTGGCCTCCGGGCCGGTTTCCTTTTTGCGCATTTTCAATACCGCCACCGAGCAGATCAAGCAGGGCGGCACGCGGCGCGGGGCCAACATGGGCATTCTGCGCGTGGACCATCCGGACGTGCTGGATTTCATCCGGGCCAAGGAAAAAGAGGGCGAATTCAACAACTTCAACCTTTCCGTGGGCCTGACCGAAGCCTTTATGCAGGCCGTGGAAAAGGACGAGCACTACGACCTGCGCGCGCCCAACACCGGCGAGGTGGTGGACCGCCTGCGCGCCCGCGACGTTTTTGATCTGCTGGTCAAGAAGGCCTGGCAGTCGGGCGATCCGGGCATCGTCTTTCTGGACCGCATCAACCGGGACAATCCCACCCCGGACCAGGGCGAGATCGAATCCACCAATCCCTGCGGCGAGCAGCCCCTGCTGCCCTTTGAAGCCTGCAATCTGGGTTCCATCAATCTGTCCTGCTTCTATCTGCCCGGCCACAACGACGATGCGGACCCGGCCCGCGCGGGCATCGACTGGGACGAACTGCGGCGCGTGGTGCACCTTTCCGTGCACTTTCTGGACAACGTCATCGACGCCTCGCTCTTTCCCCTGCCGCGCATTGCCGAGACGGTGCGCAGAAACCGCAAGATCGGTCTGGGCGTCATGGGCTTCGCGGATCTGCTCTTTGAACTGGGCGTGGCCTACAATTCCCAGGCGGGCATTGACCTGGCCGAGCGGATCATGGGCTTCGTGCAGGAGGAAGGCCACAAGGCCTCGGCCGAACTCGCCAGGGAGCGCGGTCCCTTCCCGGCCTATCCGACCTCCCTGTACGCCAAAAAGAAAAAAGGCCCCTACCGTAACGCCACGGTGACCACCATCGCGCCCACGGGCACGCTGTCGATCATCGCGGGCTGTTCTTCCGGCGTGGAACCGCTTTTCGCGCTCTGCTTCACCCGCAACATTCTGGACGGCGAACGGCTGGTGGAGGTCAACCCCCATTTCGAGGCCGCGCTTGCCGCCGCCGGTCTGGCCGGCCCCGAGCTCATGGACAGCGTGGTGGCCAAGGGCTCCATCCAGGATCTGGATTTTCTGCCCGCCAAGCTGCGCAACGTCTTTGTGACCGCCATGGATATCGAGCCGGTCTGGCATCTGCGCATGCAGGCGGCCTTCCAGCGGCATACGGACAATGCCGTGTCCAAGACCGTGAATTTGCCCAATTCCGCCACGGAACAGGATATTTTCGACATTTACTGGCTGGCCTACAAGGAAGGCTGCAAAGGCGTCACGGTCTACCGCGACGGCTGCAAGAGCATTCAGGTGCTGGCCACCGGCGAAGGCCAGAAAAAAATGGACGGCGAGTCCGCCCCGCAGAACCAGACCGCGTCGCAGGCGGGCAAGCCCACGTCGGCGGTGCGCAAGCGTCCGGACGTCGTGCAGGGTTTCACCCAGAAGGTGCAGACCGGCCTGGGCGCCATGTACCTGACTGTCAACGAGGTGGACGGCGAACCCTTTGAGGTCTTCGCCACCATCGGCAAGTCGGGGCGCTCCATCACGGCCAAGGCCGAGGCCATCGGCCGTCTGGTCTCTCTGGCCCTGCGCTCGGGCGTGCATGTGCGCGACGTGGTGGCCCAGATCAAGGGCATCGGCGGCGAGCACCCGGTCTTCCGGGGCAAGGGCCTGCTGCTGTCCATCCCGGACGCCATCGCCTGGGTGCTGGAAAAGCGCTATCTCAAGGATGAGCACATCGGCGAGGTCAATGACCTGGAAGTGCAGCGCTGTCCGGAATGCAACGAGCCTCTGGTTTTTCAGGAAGGCTGCCTGATCTGCCCGGCCTGCGGGTTTTCCCGCTGCGGCTAACAGCGCCGGACGGTCTTTTTGCCCGCTGACGGCATCAAACAAAGCGGCCCGGCTTGGTCACGTAGTACGCTACGTTCCCGCGCCGGGCCGCTTGTTTTCTTTGTCAGCGAGCAAAAAATTTTTGAACGCCGCTCACTACGGAGAAAAACGATGTTGTCTGTGAGGGTGAAAGGGTTCTGTTTGTTGTTGGCCTTGCTGGTCTTCTGCTGGTCCCCTTCGTGGGCCGGGGCGCGGGAAATCGGCGAATCCGTCCGGGTGGCGGCTGATATGGAGGTAGTCAGGCTTTCCGAGCGGGTATACATGCACGTCTCCCGCTACGAGATGCCGCCGTTCGGCCTGGTGTCTGCCAATGGCCTGATTCTGGTGGACAAGGGCGAGGCCTTTCTGCTGGATACGCCGTGGACCGTGGCGCAGACGGAAGTTCTGCTGGACTGGATTGAAAACGTCCTGCGCGCCAGGGTCACGGCCTGTGTGCCCAACCACTGGCACAAGGACGCCATGGGCGGGCTGGCGGCGGTACAGCGCCGGGGCATCCCGTCATATGCGTATGAAGAGACCATCGCCATTGCCGGGCAAAAAGGCCTGCCTCGGCCGGAACACGGCTTTGCCGACACGCTGACGCTCAAGCTCCATGCCCTGGAGGCGCGTTGCGTCTATCTGGGCGGCGGCCATTCCACGGACGGCATTTTTATCTGGATTCCCGCCGAAAAACTGCTTTTCCCCGGCTGCATGGTCAAGGACGGCCAAGCCACGAATCTGGGCAATACCGAGGACGCCGACGTGCGGGCCTGGCCCGTGACCATGGACAAGGCACTGGCCGCTTTTCCTGAGGCCCGGATCGTGGTGCCCGGCCACGGGCGGCCCGCCGGCCCGGAACTTTTGCGGCACACGCGCGATCTGGCGGCCGGGTCCGCCGGAGCGCGGTAAACCGCGGAGCGACGTATGAAATGGATTACCCATCAGGCGGCGGCCGTGGGCGCGGCCCTGGCCCTGCATCTGCCCCCGGCGGGCGTCGCGGCGGCCTGTGTGGGCGCGGTGCTGCCCGACGTGCTGGACCAGCGCCTGGCCGGTCTGGCCCCCACGCCGCGCGGCCGCCAGAAGGTCTTCAACCGTATCCACCGGGGCGCGACGCATTGGTTCGGCTGGTGGCTGGCCTTGTTCCTGACCGCACTGATGCTGCGCCTGCCGCCGCTGGAGCTGGCTGTGCTCACCGGCCTGGGCTTCGGCGGCCTGAGCCATGTGGCCCTGGATATGCTCACCCCGCAGGGCGTGCCTTTACAGCCCTTTTCGCGCAAGGGGCGTTTTTCGCTCAAGCTCTGCGCTACCGGCAGCGTGGGGGAATACTGTTTTCTGGCCGCCATTGTGCTGGCTGTCTGGTTTTTCATGGGCCGTGATCTGCTGCATCTTGTGCGGCGTCTGGGCCATGGCGGCTTTTTTTAGGGCATTTCAAAGTTAATCTGCTCTAAGAGCCCATTTCAGCGCCGCAGACGCCGCAGCACAGGCTCCAGCAGGGACGGCGCGAGCCACCGCACCAGCGGCAGAAAAAGCAGGGCAAAGGTCAGGCCGCTGACGGCCAGGGTCACGCAGGCCGCCAAAATGGGCGGCAGCGTCAGATGTTCAAGACAGTAGCGGGACAGCCGCCAGGCCGCGCCCGCGCCGGGCAGGGAGCAGGCCAGAGCGCGCAGCCCTAGGCCGCACAGCCCGGCAAACGCTCCCCCGCCGTGGCGGCGTACCCAGATTCCCACCAGCCAGAGCACATAGAGGCTCACGCTCGCGCCGGACAGGGCGGCAATGGCCCAGGCCCCCAGGGGGACGGCCCAGTAATAGTAGAGCGGCAGGCAGGCCAGGGTCATAATGGTGCCGGTGACCGCCGGGGTCAGGGTGTCGCCGTGGGCGTAGTAGGCCCGCACCAGAACCATGTAGACGATCCAGAGCGGGGCCGAGGCCAGCATGATCTGGGTCAGGGGCACGGCGGCCAGGGTTTCCGTAGCGCCGAAGCGGCCGCCTTGGAAGATCACGCCCAGAATGGGCCAGGCGGAGGCCATCATCCAGAGCGCGCAGGGAATGATCAGGCCCAGGCCCGCGCGCAGGGCCGAGCGCAGGGTCTGGTCGAAGCGTTCCGTGTCGCCCTGGGTCAGCAGGGAAACCAGAAAGGGATAGGAGGCCACGGCTGCGGCCTGACCCATGAGGCCCACCGGCACTTGGGCGATGCGCCGCGCGTAGTTGAGCAGGCTGACCGCGCCGTCCCCGGCCAGGCTGCCGAAAACCCGCAGAAACTGCTCGTCCAGCATGATCACGGTCTGGCCCAGCATCAGGGGCAGGGCCGTGAGCAGAAAACGGCCCATGAGCCGGTGCCGCCAGACCATGCGCAGATGCAGGCCGCCCCCGGCGGCCACCCGCAACGGCAGGGCGAAGGTGCCCAGAGCCGCGCCGATGGTGACGCCCACGCAATAGCCGGTCATGCCGTAGCCGGACTGCGTGCCTGTTCCCAGCAGGGGCAGCAGCAGGCCGCCCGCGATGATGCAGCCGTTGTAGATCAGGGGGGCCAGGGCCGGGACGCTGAACTGCCGCCGCAGATAGAGCAGGGCCGTGAGGCAGGCCCCGCAAAGAAAAAAGATCTGGGCCGGAAGGATGATGCGCATGAAAAAGGCCAGACGCTGCCACTGCTCCGGCGAAAAGCCGGGGGCCACCAGCCGGGCCAGCGGCCCGGCGGCCAGAATGCCCGCGCCCGTGAGCAGCAGCGAGGCCGTGAGGGTCCAGCAGAAGACGCAGGAAAAAAAGCGCCAGGCGTCGGCCTCGTCCTCCTGAAAGCGGCGGGACAGCAGGGGGATGATAGTGATGGACATGAAGCCGCCGGCCAGCAGGTAATTGATGATGTCCGGCACCACAAAGGCCGCGAAATACATATCCGCCTCGCCGCCCGCGCCGAACTGCCAGGAAATGACCTTGTCCCGGATCAGGCCCATGAGCCGGGAGAGAATGGTGCTGGCGGCCAGAATCAGGGCCGCCGCGCCCATGTGCTGGCGGGAGGAGAGCAGGCCCATCAGCGTCCCCGTTTCGGGCGCGCGCCGCCGTTTTTACCGTTCCGGGCCTGCTGTTTCCGGTTCCGGCCGCTGCTCCGGTCATGCGCCGGGCCGTTTTTTTGCCCTCTTTTCTGCTGCGGACGCCGCGCGCCCGTGCCGTCCGTCCCGTTACGCAATCCCCGTTGTTCCCGTTGTCCGCGCGGGTGACGCGCGCCGCGCGCGGCCCGTCCGGCGCGCGGCAGTTCCAGGGGCATGAGCCGGATCTCCAGACGGCCCATATGCACCTCGGCCAGGCGCACTTCCAGGCGCTGGCCCAGACGCCAGCACAGGCCGGAACGCTGGCCGATCAGGCTTTGGCTGCGGCTGTCCAGCTCGTACCAGTCGTCGCCCAGATCCTCCACGCGGATCATGCCTTCCACAGGCATGGAGGCCAGTTCCACAAAGAGGCCGAAATCCGTCACGCCGGCAATGACGCCGGCAAAGCGTTCGCCTTCGCGCTCCCGCAGAACCAGGCAGCCCAGACGTCGGGCCATCTCGCGTTCGCATTCCATGGCCGCGCGTTCCAGGCGGTTGAGCCGGTCGCCGATGCGCAGCAGCTTCTGCCCGGCGGGCAGCGGCCCCACGGCGTGGCCCAGCGAGGCCTTCAGGGCGCGGTGAACCAGCAGGTCGGCATAGCGTCGGATAGGCGAGGTAAAATGACAGTAGGCCTGGGAGGCCAGACCGAAATGCCCCTCGTTTTCCGGCTGGTAGCGGGCCTGTGGCATGGCCCGCAGGCAGAGGCGGTTGACCAGAAATTCCTGCTCCGTGCCCTGGGCCGCCGCCAGAATGCCCTGCATGGCCGCCGCGTCGGCTTTGCCGCCGCTGTGGACATTGGCGGGCAGGCTTTCCAGGGCCGTGGCGCCAAGGGTGTCGAAAAGGCTTTCCAGGCGTTCCGGGTCCGGCTGGGGGTGCACGCGGTAGAGAAAGGGCAGGCCCGCGTCGCGCAGATGGCGGGCCACGGCCTCGTTGGCCGCGATCATGAATTCCTCGATCAGGCGGTGGGCGTCGTGGCGCTGGCGGAAGCCGATCTCAAGGACCCGGCCCGCCGCGTCAAAGCTGTAGTCCGGTTCGGGCAGATCGAAATCCAGGCTGCCGCGCTTCCGCCGGGCCGTGCGCAGCACGGCATAGAGCCGGAAGGCCTCCTCCAGCATGGCCAGCACGTCCCCGCCGCGCGGATTTTCGCGCAGCCGGGCCAGGGCGTCGGCGTCATGGTCCAGCAGGCAGGCCTTGACCTGATCATAAGTCAGGCGGGCGGCGGAACGCATGACGCACAGGGCGAAGCGTGCCTTGCCCGGCTGCGCTGTGGCGGAAAAGGGAATTTCCGCCAGCACGGCCAGCCGGTCTTCGTCCGGGTTGAGACTGCACAGGCCGTTGGACAGGGCCGGGGGCAGCATGGGTTCCACGGAGCGGGGAAAATACCAGGAATTGCCGCGCGCCAAGGCTTCGGCGTCCAGGCTGGCGTGCCTTTTGCCGGGAGCGGGGCGCACGTAATGGCTCACGTCGGCGATGGCCACCCGCAGCAGCCAGCCCGCGCCCTTGCGTTCCACCTGCACGGCGTCGTCAAAGTCGCGGGCGTCAGCGCCGTCAATGGTCACCAGCGGCAGGGCGCGCAGGTCCTCGCGTCCGGCCAGGTCCGCCTGAGCGGGCGCGGCGGGCAGCGCGGCGGCCTCGTCCAGAACCGGAGCCGGAAAGTCGCGCGGCACCTCGTGGTTGAGCTTGACCAGATTTTCCTGCACGTCCGCGTCGTCCTCACGGCCGTAAGCGCCCAGCAGGCGCGCGCGCCAGAGATCCGAGGCCAGGCGCTCCTCCGGGGCCACCAGCAGCAGCGCGCCCTGTTCTGGCACGGCGTTTCCCTCGGGCAGAGCCACGCTGAAATCCACGGCCAGGCGGCTGTCCGCCGGGCGGCAGAATAGGGTTCGCCCCGTGCGGCTGTGCAGGTGCACGGGAATTTCCTTCTGTGGACGCTCCAGAATTTCCACAATGCGGCCTTCAGGACTCGGACCGCCGCGTCCCCGGCCGCCTCGCGCTCCGGCCGGGGACAGAACCACCCGCACCAGATCCTGATGCCAGGCCTCGTTGCTTTGCAGGGGATGGATGAAAATATCCCGGCCGCCGGTCACGCGCGCGCTTGGCGTTCCTTCATCGTCTCCGGCCGCCAGCGGCGTCACGAAGCCGCCGCCGTTGCGCAGGGCCTGATAGCGTCCCACCAGGCTTTTGAGGCTGTCGGGCCGCGTCCAGAGGCCGCCGCGCAGGCGCACCAGCCGTCCCTGACCGGCCAGCTCGTTCAGGCTTTCTTCCAGGTCCTTCTTGGCCCGGCGGGGCAGGCCCGTGACGCGCAGCAGGCCGTCCAGACGCAGGGGGCGGGATTCGCGGGCAAAAATGTCCAGCAGTTCGGCCTTGTCGGGCAGGGCCGGGGAAGTGACGGGGGCGGTATTTTTATGTTGTTTTTTCACGTTGCTTCTACTTCAGCAAAAGGGGGCAAAAGGCATAACCTTTTGCCCCCGGAGCGCCGGTACGATCTACGCGATCGGAAAGTCAGGAGCGGATCGCGGATCAGTTGCGGTTGCCGCCGAAAAGCCGCAACAGCATCAGGAAGAGGTTGATGAAGTCCAGATACAGGGTCAGCGCGCCCATGATGGCGCCGCGCCGCACCGCCGTGCCGTCCTCCAGAGGCGCGCCTTCGCCGAAGCGGCGCAGCTTCTGGGTGTCATAGGCGGTCAGGCCGGTGAAAATCAGCACGCCCAGGCAACTGATGATGAAGTCCATCATGGTGCTTTTGAGGAAAATGTTCACGACCATGGCGATGATAATGCCGATAAGGCCCATGAACAGGAAATTGCCCATGGTCGTGAGATCGCGCTTGGTCACCGTGCCGTAGACCGACATGGCCAGGAAGGTGCCCGTGGTCACCAGAAAAGCGTTGGCGATGGACGCAATGGGATAGATCACAAAAATGGACGAAAGCATGGCGCCGGTCAGGGCCGAGTAGAGCAGGAAGAGCCCGGTGGCCGTGCCCGCCGACATTTTATGAATGGCCGCCGAAAGGGCGATGACCAGGCCGAACTGGGCCACGATCAGAAGAATCATGACCATGCTGTTGCCCAGAATGGCATCGCGGATAGCCGGTGAATTGGCCACGCCGTAGGCCACCACCGTGGTCAGGGCAAGGCCCGCCGTCATCCACTGGTAGACCTGGCGCATGTAAGCGGAAACGACGCTGCTCACGCCGCTCTGAGCGACACTACGGGTAGTCGGTGACATATGTCCTCCAGAAAAACTGTTGATGTCCGTCGAGGCGTGAAGCCGCCACGCGGGGCGTTTCTCCACATCTCTTTTCATATACTATATGACTCTCCCCCGTTTTAGCAAGTGCCGCCGTCTTGCGGGGGGCCGGGCCGCGTGCTAGCATGGTAAAGTCGGCGCAGTGTCCGCACCGGCGAAACTGTCGCACTCAAGGAGTCAAGTATGAAATTTTCTCTTCCGGCCCTCTGCCTCGCCCTGAGTCTGGCCCTGTTGCCCGCTTTCGCCGGGCAGGCGCGCGCGGCCGCCCCGGCGTCCGACCCCGCCGTCAAGCTGGAGACGAGCCTCGGGGACATCGTGGTGCGCCTGGACGCCCGCAAGGCCCCCATTACCACGGCCAATTTCATTCAGTACGTCAAATCCGGGCATTACGACGGCACCATTTTCCACCGCGTGATCCGGAACTTCATGATCCAGGGCGGCGGCCTGACCCCGGAAATGAAGGAAAAGAGCGCCCGCGCGCCCATTCATAACGAGGCCAACAACGGGCTGCGCAACCAGAAGTACACCATCGCCATGGCCCGCACCGCCGACCCGCATTCGGCCGGCGCGCAGTTCTTCATCAATACCAAGGACAACGCCTTCCTGGACTTCAAGAGCCAGACCCCGCAAGGCTGGGGCTATGCCGTATTCGGCAAGGTCATCAAGGGGCAGGATGTGGTGGACAAGATCGCGGCCGTGGGCACGGGCAAGAAGGGCTTTTACGAGGACGTGCCCAACACCCCTGTGATCATCAAAAAGGCCGTGGTCATTGAATAGAGTCTTTCAGTGTGAAAAGTGAAATTACCCCGGTCGCCGCGCGCATAGAATATGCCGTCGCCGTCCCCCAAGTTTCGGCAACCCCGTCCCGCAGGCGGGGTTTGCTTTTGGGCATGTGAATTTTTTGTGACTTCGCGTTCCGGGACTTTGGGGTGTCTTGTCAGGCTATCCCGCTTGAATTATTGTGTTTGAGGCCCTGAGGCGCGGCTTCATGGGGAAGCCCGCGCCGGGCCGCCAATCCGCAAGGAGAGAGTGGATGAAAAAGTTCATCGTGTTGGCCGCGCTGTTGTTGGGCGCGGCTCTGGTCCTGCCGCAAGCCCCGCAGGCCCGCCCGGCCCATGCCCCCAAATACGAGTACAAGCTGAAAAGCGTCATGCCCGTGGCCGGTCGCCAGGGCGTGGCCTGCGACGGCAAGTACATCTACGTGAGCGACAGCAAGAAACTGTTCAAATACGACATGAACGGCAAGCTGCTGAAGCAGAATGACAATCCTTTTGAAGGGTACGCCATTCCGTCCAACCACATTGGCGACATCGACGTCTACAACGGTGAGCTGTACATCAGCGCTGAAAATTTCATGGACGGCGTGGGCAAGGATATCCAGATCGCCGTGCATGACGCGGACACCCTGAAATTCAAACGCACCTTCAAGTTCGAGCCCAAGTCCGGCCAGATGGAAGTGTCCGGCATCACCGTGGACCCGGTCAAGGGCACGGTGTGGATGTGCTCATGGGTGGGCGAGGAAAGCGGCCGCTATCTTTATGAATATGACCTGGACGGCAAGTATCTGCGCAAGGTGCATCTGCAGCCCGTGCCGCAGTGGGTGCAGGGCGTGTTCTATTATGACGGTTCGCTCTTCCTGACCGCCGACGACGGCACCGCCGACGATAATGAACCCGACCACCTCTACCGTGTGGACGTGACCTCGGCCACCAACGCCCCGGTGGTGCTGGAAAAGACCTTTGACGAAGCCATCAAGCAGGGCGAAATCGAAGGCCTGTGCGTGGATCCCGCCAGCGGCGACCTGTTGGTGCACATGAACCGGGGCGCGCGCATCGTGCTCGGCATGGGCAAGGGATTCTACCCCGGTTACGACAAGGAAGTTCACGAGTTGTACCGCTATTCCATGCAGCCCGCCGGAGCGCGCGCCCCACGTCCGTAATGTAAAAAAGCGCGGGGAAGAAAAACTCCGCCGCGCTCCGTTCCGTGAATTCTTCTGGTGCGGGATGCGGTTCTTTTCCGGAGCCGCATCCCGTTTTTTCGTTTTTCGTTGTCAGTGCCCCGTGAGCGCGGCGAAGCGTCGCATGGTCAGGTGGCAGACGGCCACGGCCAAGGCGTCCGAGGTGTCCAGGGCCCAGTCCGCCTCACGCACGTTGAGCAGGCGCTTGACCATGAAGGCCACCTGCTCCTTTTCCGCCCGGCCTGTGCCCACCAGGGATTTTTTGACCAGCGTCGGCTCATAGTCGCTGATGCTCAGGCCGCAGGCCGCGCAGGCGGCCACGGCCACGCCCCTGGCCTGACCCAGCTTGAGCGCGCTGGCCGCGTTTTTGGCGGTAAAGACCTGTTCGATGGCCGCCTCGTCGGGCTTGCAGCGCGTGAGCACCTTGGCCAACTCGTGGTAAATGCGCGCAAGCCGGTCGGAAAATTCCCTGCCCGCCGAGGCTGTGCGCACCACGCCGCAGTCCACCAGATGCAGAACGCCGGAAATTTCGCGCACCACACCCCAACCCGTGCGCTGGGAACCGGGGTCAATGCCGATGACGGTGACGGGCTGCATGGCTCTCCTGAAAAGAATTATGCCGTCGGCTGCCGTTTAGCGGCATAACCGGCGGCAATGAAAAAGGGACGCAAGCCGCGGAGTTTCGCCTTCCCGCAAGGAGCGCGAGTTTTTTATGCAGGGAGTGGACTCTTTGGTCCATGACCGGAATAAAAAACGATGCGCGACACCGCAGGAAGGCGAAAGAACCGGCTTGCGTTAATCGGTGGGCATGTCGTCCGGAAAATCGACATTAGCATAGACGTTCTGCACGTCGTCATTGTCGTCCAGAGCTTCCATCAGGCGCAGCACCTTCTGCCCCATGTCCGCGCTCACGGCCACTAGGTTCTGCGGCACCATGGCCAGCTCGGCGGACTGCATCTCGATGCCCGCCGCTTCCAGGGCGTCGCGCACGGCCGTGAAGTCGGTCATGGCCGTCTGGATGGTCCAGACGTCCTCGTCGTCCAGCACGTCGTCGGCTCCGGCTTCCAGGGCGGCTTCCATGATCTTGTCCTCGGCGTAGGCGGCTTTGTCCACGCTGATGACGCCCTTGCGCTCGAACATCCAGCCCACGCTGCCGTTCTCGCCCATGGAACCGCCGTGTTTGGTGAAGAGGTGCCGCACTTCGGCCACGGTGCGGTTTTTGTTGTCCGTGGCCACTTCCACCATGATGGCGATGCCGCCGGGACCATAGCCTTCGTAAAAGGCTTCCACAAAATCGCCGCCCGCGTCCTCACCGGTGCCTTTGCGGATGGCGGCTTCAATTCTGTCCTTGGGCAGGTTTACGGCTTTGGCCGCAGCGATGGCCGCCCGCAGACGGGAATTGCCCGAGGGATCGCCGCCGTTCTTGGCGGCGATGATGATTTCCTTGGCGGCTTTGGTGAAAATCTTGCCGCGCTTGGCGTCCTGGCGTCCCTTGCGGTGCTGGATGTTGGCCCATTTGCTGTGACCTGACATAAAACCTCCCGAAAAAAACCGTAAAAGTATTAGAGCCTTTCACCTGTGAAATGATCTCGCGGCCCGCAGGGCCGCGCGCCGCAATGCGGCGTGGATGCAGCAAAAAACGGCGGTTTTTCGCTGGATGCTGTCTGAGCCGCGCGGCGGTTCAGACAAAAGCCGGGGACAGCGCGGGCCCGGCATCGCCGGTCCCGCTTGCGGACGCGCCGCCGCGAAAGCCCAGAGCCGTGAAAAACGTCTCCTTGCTTTCGGCGCGCGAACTCTTGGGTTTGAAGGATTTGACCGTGCCGAACGCCTTGCGCATGGGCGCGAGCAGTTCCTGAACATCCGGCCCCATAAAGATTTTGACCACGAAATTGCCGCCCTGCTTCAGATGCAGGCAGGCCACGGTCAGAGCTTCCTGAGCCAGTTCCAGGGAACGGGCCTGATCCGTGAAGCGGGTGCCCGTGGTGCGGGGAGCCATGTCGCTGATGACCAGGTCAAAAGGGCCCAGTTCAAGAAGTCTGGCCTCAAAGGCGGCGGAACGCTGAAAGACGTCCTCCTGCATGAAGAGCACCTGGGGCGGAAAGGCCGTCTCCGTGCTCTGGATGTCGCAAGCCAGGACAAGGCCTTTGGCGCCCACCTTTTCCGCCGCGCCCAAGGACCAGGAACCGGGAGCGGCCCCCAGATCCAGAACGCGCATGCCCGGCTTGAGCAGGCGGAATTTGGCGTCCAGCTCTTTCAGCTTGTAGACCGAGCGGGCCGGATAATTTTCCCGCTTGGCCTTGAGGAAGTAATGGTCGCGATATTCCTTCATAAAAATCCCAACACATAAACATACACTTTTTTGAGCCGCTCGCCAAGTCTTGATGCCGGGCGGAACCGGCCGGGCGCACGGCGCGTTGCGGCGGATGTATCTATCCGGATTTTATATAAATCGATAATAATTATTCGTGTGTTGACGAAAGTCTGAAAAACAGGCTAACCTTTCTGCAGGATGAAAAATTCCTGCCGTTCCGGCCGGAACGGAGGGTGTTTCCGAATAGTAAGGAGCATAACAATGAAATTGAAAACAGCGAGTTTCGCCCTGCTGCTCTGCGGCGGGTTGTTGCTGATGGGAGCCGCCGCTCAGGCGGAAAGCGTCAAAACCCCGGTGAATAAAATCAGCGCCGATGGCATCGGCGAGGAAATCGGCGTCATCACCTTTTCGGACGCCGACGGCGGCGTGGACATCATTGTGGATCTGACGGGCCTGCCTGAGGGCGAGCGCGGCATGCACGTGCATGAAAACGCCTCCTGCGCGCCGGCTGAAAAGGACGGCAAAATGGTGGCCGGTCTGGCCGCCGGCGGGCACTACGATCCCATGAAAACCAACAAGCATGCCGGACCCGGCAAGGACGGCCATAAGGGCGACCTGCCGCACATCGTGGCTGACGCCAACGGCACGGTCAAGACCAAGCTGCACGTCGCCGATCTTCAGGTCAAGGATCTGAAAGGCCGCTCCGTAATGATTCATGCCGGCGGCGACAACTACACCGATAATCCGCCTCTGGGCGGGGGCGGCGCGCGCATCGCCTGCGGTGTCATCAAGTAAACTCATATCTTCCTTATTCCTTCTGCCCGCAAGCCCCGCCGTTTCCGGCGGGGCTTTTTCGCGCCGCACGGCCTTGCGGTTTGTGGTTCATGGCGGCTATGCTGGTGCAGTCGTTTTTTATGTGAGGAACTATGCCCGACCACGCCCCAATGCCCCAGCGCGTCCGTTTGCCTGATTTCGCCGGGCGCGTTCTGAGCCTGCCCGACACTCCCGAAGCCTGGGAACGGCTGGGATCGGGCGATGCCCTGC
Organism: Desulfovibrio porci; assembly: GCF_009696265.1. Classification (NCBI taxonomy): domain Bacteria; kingdom Pseudomonadati; phylum Thermodesulfobacteriota; class Desulfovibrionia; order Desulfovibrionales; family Desulfovibrionaceae; genus Desulfovibrio; species Desulfovibrio porci. The sequence continues at coordinate 192,018 of NZ_VUMH01000003.1, read as the reverse complement.
TTCTGCTGGGCTTGGGGCCTGGGCGGCCTTGGGAACTGCCCTTTGCGCGGGACGCGCGGCCCGACGCGGAAGTCTTCTGGCTGGAAGAGCCGGAAACCCTGCGGCGTCTGGAGGCTGTGCGCCCGGAGGTGGAACGCCGTCTCCCCGAACATTGGCGACGGGTCACGGATGAGCGGGCCGTGGAGCTGGCCGGGCGCTGTACGGTGTTGTTTTACCGGCCCGGCTTGCGGCTGGCCCCGGATTTCTGGGGGCCGCTGCTGGGACGTCTGAACGCCGCGCGGCTGGCGCGTCAATGGAACGCCACGCGAGTGGCGGAGGAGGGCGGACGCGGCCCGGTGCTGCTGCCCGGCACGGAGCGGCAACTGCTGCATCAGGAAGTAAGGCAAGCCTTGGGCGAGGCCGGTTTCGGGCCGGTGCTGGAAACAGTGCCGTCGTGCAAAGACGAGGCGCATTTCTTGCCTGCCTGGGAGCAGTTGCCGGCCGGACGCAGGCCCGTCTTGCTGCTCTCCGTCAACCTGCGCGGCCTGGACCCGGACGGCCGGATTTTTTATCTCTGCCGGGCCTTGGGCGTGCCGGTGGCCGTCTGGTTTGTGGACAATCCCTGGCATCTGCTCTCCGGCCTGCGCCTGCCTTGGTGGCGCGAGGCCGCGCTGTTCGTGACCGACGACAGTTTCATCCCCGGCCTGCGGGCCGCCGGAGCCCGGCGGGTCTGGCATCTGCCTCTGGCCGTGGCCCCACAGATGTGGCGGGATATACCGGACGAAAAGGAGGCGGCGCGCCTGGCGCTGAATCCGCCCCTGTTCGTGGGGCGTTCGGCCTTTCCGGAACGGGAGCGTTTTTTCGCGGCGGCCCGCGTGCCGCCGGTTCTGGAACAGGAAGCCCACAGCCTGCTGGAGCGGGCCACTGGCCCGGCGGACAGCCCGCATTTCCACTGGTGGCTGCAAAAATTTGGCTTTTTCCCCTGGCCGGGACAGGATGTGCGTTGCGCCGGTCTGGGCGCGGAACTGTGCTCCCGGACCAACCGCGCCCGCTGGGTGCGGACCGGGCTGGCTGCCGGTATGCGCGTGGTGGGCGACGCGGGCTGGCGGGATCTGTTGCCGGACTGCGAAGTGTTGCCGTCTGTGGACTATTACACGGATCTGCCTGAATTCTACCGCCGGGCCGGGGCCGTGCTCAACGTGACCAGCCTGCTTTTGCCGCACAGTCTGAGCCAGCGCCATTTCGACGTCTGGGCCGCCGGCGGTCTGCTCTTGAGCGACGCCACACCGGGGCTGGAGATTTTTTCAGAGGCCCTGACCCGGCCCATAACGCTGCACGGCCCGGCGGAGGTTCCTTCCCGGCTGGCAGCCCTGCGCGCCGACCCGAGCCAGGCCCTCGAACTGCGCCGGGCCTGGCGGGAGCATCTGCGCGCGGGCCATACCTATGCGCACCGTGTGGCGCGCATCCGGGGAGCATTGGATATCTGACGGATAAAGCGCGGGGAGAAGCGCGCATCCGGGAGAGGAGAAAGGCTTGACACTTTGTTCCCTTTTGCCTAAGAAGTTCTTTCCACAGTGTTTCCATTTGTGGGGAAGTAGCTCAGCTGGGAGAGCATCGCCTTCGCAAGGCGGGGGTCGAGGGTTCAAATCCCTTCTTCTCCACCATAAATATCAAGGACTTACGGTTCACCGTAAGTCCTTTTTCTTGGCCGAATAGCTGCCGATAAAGCGTTCATGGGCATGGCGCTGTTTGCGGATAACGATAAATCTTCCCGGTACATGTGCTTTTCGGGTTTTATACGGGCGGAACGGCGCTGGCCGGATTGTCCCACATCCACATAACAGGCAGCGGAAACGATCATGAAAAAGGCTCTCATCACCGGCATTACCGGGCAGGACGGCGCGTATCTCGCGGAATTTCTGCTGCGCAAGGGCTATGAAGTTCATGGCGTCAAACGCCGGGCATCCCTCTTCAATACGGATCGCATAGATCACCTGTACCAGGATCCGCACGCCAGTGAACGGCATTTTATTCTGCATTACGGCGACCTCAGCGATTCCAGCAACCTCGTGCGTATCATGCAGGAAGTAAAGCCGGACGAAGTCTATAATCTGGCGGCCCAGAGCCATGTGCAGGTTTCGTTTGAATCGCCGGAATACACGGCGGATGTGGATGCCCTGGGCGCATTGCGTCTGCTGGAAGCCATCCGCATCGCCGCGTTGACCGACCATACGCGTTTTTATCAGGCATCCACATCCGAGTTGTTCGGTCTGGTGCGGGAAATGCCGCAGACCGAGAAAACGCCCTTCTATCCCCGTTCGCCCTATGCTTGCGCCAAACTTTACGCGTACTGGATCACGGTCAACTACCGTGAAGCCTACGGCATGTACGCCTGCAACGGGATTTTGTTCAACCATGAATCGCCCATCCGCGGCGAAACCTTTGTGACCCGCAAGATCACCCGCGCGCTGTCGCGTATGGTGCTGGACCTGCAGGATTGCCTCTACCTCGGTAATCTGGATGCCAAACGGGACTGGGGACATGCCCGTGACTATGTGGAAATGCAATGGCTTATGCTCCAGCAGGAACAGCCGGATGACTTTGTCATCGCCACCGGGCGGCAGTTCTCGGTGCGGGATTTCGTCAATGCGGCGGCGGCCGAGGTGGGGCTGACGCTTGTCTGGCAGGGCGGCGGACTTGACGAAACCGGAATAGTGACCGCCGTGGATCTCCCCCGGCTGGCTCAGGCGGCCGGGGGACGGCAGTGCATGGAGTGTCATGTCAAGCCCGGTGACGTCATCGTGCGGGTGGATCCGCGCTACTTCCGTCCCACGGAAGTGGAAACTTTGCTGGGCGACCCTGCCAAGGCCAAGAAAAGGCTGGGCTGGGAACCCAAAACGGCTTTCGAGGACATGGTGGCTGAAATGACGCGCGAAGATCTCCAACTGAGTATGCGCGACGCCGTGTGCAAGGTGGCCGGCTTCAGAACCTTCAGGCATAACGAGTAAAACATGCGCAAGGATGGCCTCATCTATGTGGCCGGCCATCGCGGCCTTGCGGGCGGTGCGATTTGCCGCGCACTGGCCCGCGCCGGGTACAATAATCAGCTTGTACGCACGCACGCGGAGCTGGATTTGTGCGATCAGGTTGCGGCGCGCCGTTTTTTTGCGGAGTACAGGCCGGAATATGTGATCCTGGCGGCGGCCAAGGTGGGCGGCATCCATGCCAATGCGGCTTATCCGGCGGAATTCATGTACCAGAACCTGCAGATACAAAATAACGTCATTGACAGCGCCTACCGCAATGGCTGCAAAAAGCTGCTGTTTCTCGGCTCGTCATGTATCTATCCCAAGCTCTGTCCCCAGCCCATCAAGGAAGAATATCTGCTCACCGGCCCCCTGGAGCCCACCAACGACGCTTACGCCTTGGCCAAAATTTCCGGCATCAAGATGTGCCAGGCCTACAGGAGACAGTATGGCTTTGACGCCATCAGCGCCATGCCCACCAACCTGTATGGGCCGGGGGACAACTATCACCTTGAGGACAGCCATGTCATCCCGGCGCTGATCCGGCGTTTTCACGAGGCCCGGACGGCCGGAGCGGAAAAGGTGACCATCTGGGGCAGCGGCACGGCCCTGCGCGAATTCCTGCATGTGGACGACATGGCCGAAGCCTGCGTGTTTTTGCTGGAGAAGTATTCGGATTTTGAACACGTCAATGTGGGCAGTCAGAAAGAGCTGACCATTCTGGATGTGGCGCGGCTTGTCGCCCGCATTACGGACTTTGAAGGGGAAATCAGCACGGATCCGGCGAAGCCGGACGGCACCCCCAGAAAGTTGATGGATTCGGGCAAAATTCTTGCCATGGGCTGGCGGCCGCGCATCAGCCTGGAAGACGGGTTACGGGAGACGTTTCAGGATTTCTTGCAAACCAGGGCGCGGGCATAACAAGCCTGTGATATAAGCGTTGCTCCTTCATGCGTCGCTGCCGACGTTTCAAAGGAGCTTTTCAAGAAACTATAAGATTTCCTGAACAGCAGAGCGCCGACGTGGTTGACCCGCGTCGGCGCTGCTTCCCCTGAGAAAGAGATTTTCCGGCCCCAGGCACCCGCCGGGGGCCGGAAAATCGTGTGGGGAGGGGAGTATCTGCTGGCTGCGCGCAAAGCCGGGCATTTACGCCCGGCTTTGACTTACGCGGCCATGGTGTCGAAAAGTTCCTTGGCGTTGCTGTTGGCCGGGTTGGCGCCCAGTACCGCCTCCAGATGCTGACGGGCTTCGTCGCTGCGGCCCAGATAGATCAGGCAGCCGGCCAGGGTCACGCGCACGGCCTCGCTTTCCTCGCTGCTGGTCAGCGCGGCTTCCAGATAGGGCAGCACCTTTTCCACGCAGCCCAGCTGATAGGCTTCGCGCACCAAGCAGTTCAGCGCCACAATATTGGCGGCGGATTTATCCAGCGCGCGGGCGAAGTAGCCGAAAGCGTCCTCATGCTTGCCCTGTTCCATATAGACCAGACCGATGCCGCAGAGGGCCTTGTCGGTTTCTTCCACGGCGGCGGCCTTCTGGTAAAGCACCAGGGCTTTATCCAGTTCGGAACGCTGCACGGCCACAGTGGCCAGCCCCATGTAGGGCGCCGCGCTCTGGGCGTTGTTGTTGGCGGCCTTGCGGTAATATTCCTCGGCCTTGTCAAAATCGCCCATAAAAAGATAGCACTCGCCCAATTCCTTATTGATTTCGTAATCCAGCTGATTATCCATGTTGTCCTCCCCATGAGGCTGTTTGCCAACTGGCGCCGTATGCGCCTGCGGCTTGTGCCCTCCTGTATGCAGTGCTCGTGCCAGTTTTGATAAAAGTAAATAAAATCAACGGAGTTTTTTCTAAAAAATTTCACGTAAGTTCGGGAAAATGTCGTAATGGCTCCGGCATGCCAAAGACTTGTCGCGATGGAAGGAAGAGGGGCGGCAATTTTTGCCGCAAGGGGGCAGTTTTTGCCTGCATCTGAAAGGGCGGAATGGGGACGGACATGGGGCGGAAAAAACGACGGCGTGCCGGAAGGGGATATCCGCCGCGCCCCGCCGGAAAGATTACGGGAATTTCCTGACGGGGCGGAAAGAGAAGCCAAAAAGGACGGGGGAGACGAATGCAGTCACTTCACGGGCGGAGTTCACAAAGCCTGCGCGCCGCCGTGAACGTCGATATGATGCAGCATCACGCCCAGCACGCCTTCAATATCCAGATGGGAGGTATCCACAATCAGGGCGTCCTGAGCCGGACGCAAGGGGGCCACGGCCCGGTTGCGGTCCAGAGCGTCGCGTTGGCGGATCTGTTCGGTCAGGGAGGTCAGTTCCGCGTGCTCGCCCCGGTTTTCCAGATCGCGCAGGCGGCGCATGGCGCGCACTTCGGGCGCGGCGTCCAGAAAGAATTTGAAGCGCGCGTCAGGAAAGACCACGGTGCCCATGTCCCGACCCTCGGCCACCAGCGGGGATTGTTCGCCCATGGCCCGCTGCGCCTGCCGGAGCACCTCGCGCACGACCGGCACGGTGCCGATGCGCGCGGCCAGCATGCCCACCTCTTCGGTGCGCACTTCGCCGCGCACAGCCTGGCCGTTGCAGAACAGCGCGGCGCTCTGGCCCTTGCCCGCGATGCTGAAGGTCCACTGCTTGCAGCGTTCGCGCAGTTCTTCTTCCGGCAATCGCTCCGCGCCGGGCCCCAGCTTGAGGGCCAGGCAGCGGAACATGGCTCCGGTATCCAGATAGGCGAGGCCCAAGCTTTCGGCCATGCGCCGGGCCAAGGTCGTCTTGCCCACGCCCGCCGGGCCGTCCAGCGTCACCACCGGCAGTCGTCCGTTCATGCGCGCCTCGCTTCGGGCGCGGCCAGAATTTCGCGCATGGCGGCCAGAAAAGCCGCGTTTTCCCCGGCGTCGCCCACGCTGACGCGCAGATGTTCCGGCAGATTGTAGCTGTTCAAGGGGCGGATAATGATGCCGCGCCGCAGCAGGGCTTCGAAACAGCCCTTGGCCGAACCAGCGTCCGGCGGCAACCGGAACAGCAGAAAATTGGCCGCGCTGGGCCAGACCGTGCAGCCCAGGGCCGTGAGCCCGTCGCGCAACGTGGCGCGGCCCCGGCGCACGGCATCCAGGGTGGCCCGGCGGAAGGCCGTATCCGCCAGAGCGGCCAGTCCCGCTTCCTCCGCCAGGATGTTGACGGAGAAGGGCAGGCGTGCTCGCCAGAAATATTCCGCCAGCGCGGGCGGCAGCACGCCGTAGCCCAGGCGCAACCCGGCCAGCCCCCAGCTTTTGGAAAAGGTGCGCAGAAAGACCGCGTTGTCCGGCAGCGCGCCCGAGGCCAGCAGGGACGCGCCCGCCTCGTCCTCGGCAAAATCCATATAGGCTTCGTCCACCACCAGCAGGCAGTCCGGCGCGATGTCGGCCAAGCGCCCGGCCAGATCAGCCACGGCTCCCCGCGGCGGGCAGTAGCCCGAGGGATTGTCAGGCGTGGTGACGAAGACCAGGCGGGTGCTTTGGTCCACCAGGCGGAGCAGGGCGTCGAAATCAAAGGAAAAGTCCTTTTCCAGCGGGCAGCGGCGGACCTTAACGCCGGCAATGCGGCCTTGAATGGGGTAAATGCTGAAACAGGGTTCAAAGCAGGCCAGGGAATGTTTGCCCGGTTCGGCCAGCATACGGATCAGCAGGTCAATGATTTCGTCGGAACCGTTGCCCACCGCCACCCGGCGCGAGTCCACCGCGTGCAGATCGGCCAGCGCGCGGACCAGGCGGGGATTACCGCCCTGAGGATAGCGGAACAGGGAGGGCGCGTGGCGACGCGCGGCCTCCTGGGCCAGAGGCGAAGCCCCCAGCGGATTTTCATTGCTGGCCATTTTGATGACCTGGGAAAGGCCGTATTTCTGCTGGATTTCCGCGATGGAAAGCCCCGGCACGTAAGCGTCGAGCTCCCGGATGCGCGGAAGCGCGCTGATTTCGGACATGGTGACCCCAAAAAAAGCCGCCGCTGGCGCGGCGGCTGGCAGTCGTTGCTATGCGGCGGGGAAGCAAGTTCCCCGTGTCGGCGTCAGGACGGATTATTCCCCGAGGGGCTCCGTGGGACGGATGGTCAGCACGGGCATGTCGGCATTCTTGACCACCTTTTCAGCCACGGAACCGAAGAGGATGCGGTCAATGCCCTTGCGGCCGTGGGTGCCCATGACGATGATATCCACCTTTTCCTCATGGGCGCGGTTCAGGATTTCCTCGGCGGCGTAGCCGATGAGCACCTGACCCCTGGCTTCCACGCCTGCGAAGTTTTCGGCCACAAAGGCCTCCATGGACTTTTCCGCGCCGGTGACGATTTCACCCACGAAGTTTTCAATGGTGTTGGGCGGCACATGGAAGCCCACATACTGGCTCAAGGAGGGGGCCGTATACACGACGAGAACGCTGGCGTTCAGACCCTTGGCCAGCAGGACGGCGTATTCCGCCACGGCCTTGCTGTGTTCGGAAAGGTCTACCGCGCAAAGAATCTTCTTGATTTCCTTCATGGCAAGCTCCATTGCTCCTGCGGGCTGCTGATGTGATGGGGAGCTCCCGGCGGGGACGGAGAATTCCCGCCCTGGCCGAAGGCGCGTCCGGCCTGAAGCCTCGCGCTTTAACCCTTGAACTTGCATAAAATCATAGAGTTTTTTTGAAGAATAGACAAGGGCTTTTACAAAGCATATGCTCTGCGCAAGAGGAAGATTTTTCCTCCCCGGATTTTGTGAATGCTGAAAAAACAACAGCTTAGCTATTACTCTGTAATGGCAGAGATCTTGCAGGATTGAAGCGGAACGCCAACCCTGGAGGCGATATGGAAATTAATACCGAACAATTGGAAGCCTTGCTGCGCCAGCAGGAGCAGCAGGCGACGACGGCTCGCAGACAAACGGGCCGGAGCGGCGGTTTCGACGCCATTCTCGCCCAGCAGTTGGGCGGCGCGGAGCAGGCCAATGCCGCGGGCGGACTGTTGCCGCCCGGAGCCGCACAGGCCGGACTGATCAGCCAGATGCTGCTGAATGGCGCGGAACAGAGCCAGGCCGCCGATCCCGACGCGGAGATTCTGCAGGAAGCTTTTACGCAGGCCTCCGGCACGCTGGATCTCTGGGATTCCTACGCCAAAACCCTGGGCTCGTCCGCTGACGGAGGCTCCCTGCGCGATGCCTATGCCCTGCTGGAGGGCATCGACAGCCAGGTGGCCCAACTCAAGCAGGGCACAGCCGGCGTGCGCGGCAAAAACCCCGGTTTCGATTCTCTTCTGAACGAACTGGAAGTGATGACCGCCACGGAAAAATTCAAGTTCAACCGGGGCGATTATAACGTGTAAGCCCCTTTTGGTTTGACTGCCGACGAAAAAGCCGCGGGTTTCAGGGAACCCGCGGCTTTTTCCATCCTTTCGCAATGAGCCTGCCGGCGTTCAATAACGCCGTTTTTCCTGTTCATTGAGCGGCGTGGAGGCCATGGAACGGAAGCCGTGGCAGGACACGTTGTTTGCGGCGGATCAGCTCTTCCGGCGCAAGGAAAGCAGGCCGTCCAGAATGCTCCAGGGATTGGGCGGACAGCCGGGCACAAAGACGTCCACGGGCAAGCCCTCTGTTCCGTCCGTTCCATTCAGTCCGTCCATGCCGTTACGGCATTGCGGGCCGTCCCGGAACAGGCCGCCGGAAATGGCGCAGGCCCCGACAGCCACCAGCAGGCGCGGTTCGGGCGTGGCGGCCCAGGTGTCCAGCAGAGCCCGGCGCATGTTTTCGGTTATCGGGCCGGTGACCAGCAGACCGTCGGCATGGCGCGGCGACGCCGCGAATTCGATGCCGAAGCGCCCCAGATCATAGGCCAGGGTGCCCAGCACATTGCAGTCCGCCTCGCAGGCGCCGCAGCCTCCGGCGCTGACCTGGCGCAGTTTGAGGGAGCGGCGGAACAGGCTGTAGTCACGGAGGGGGCGCGGCGGCTCATACGCCGGGGCCGGAGCGCCGCATTGCGGGACAGGGCCGGGCGTGACGAGCAGATCCTCGCGCCGGAAAACCGCCATGCGGTGTTCGCCGCTGAAGCTGAACGCTCCCTTGGGACAGACGGCGCGGCAGGCCCCGCAAAAAATGCAGCGGCCCATGTCCAACACCGGCGTGCGCGCCCGCCCGTCGGGACAGGCGGAGCCCGGCAGCAGCGCGCCCGTGGGACAGGCCTCGAAGCAGGCCCGGCAATCGCCGCAGTCCACGTCCGTGAGCGCGGGACGCCCCTGATAGCGCGGCGAAAGCGCGGGTTTCTGCCGGGGATAGTCCAGGGTGCGGTATTTCTGGTGCAGGCGTTCCTTGATGATGCGCAACATGGGCATGCCTCACAAATCGTGGCCGCAGTATGAAAGGTTGAAGCTCTTGTTGCAGAGGGGAAAATCCGAAATCTGGCCGTTGCGCATGGCCAGAGCCAGACCGGGCCAGTTGTGAAAGGACGGGTCCACGATCTTGCAGGCCAGCAGTTCCCCGTCGGCGCCGGTGACGGCCAGATGACAGATTTCGCCGCGCCAGCCCTCCACTTGGGCCACAGCCAGTTTGCGGGCGGGAAGGCGGACAGGAGGCTCGGGCGGCGGTGCGGCACCCCGTTGTCCCGCGCAGGCGGCCAGACGGGTCAGGTCCGCCTCCAGCAGCGCCAGGGAATCGTCCATTTCGCGACTGCGCACCAGGGCGCGGGCCAGCACGTCGCCGCTTTGCTCCAGACGCGGCCGGCAAGCGCCGCAGGGCAGGTCCGATACCGGCGCGTGAAAACGGGCGTCCAGGGGCAGGCCGCAGGCCCGCGCGGCCACGCCCACCAGACCCAGGGCGCGAGCCTGCGCGCCGCTCAGGGCGCCGGTTCCGCTCAGCCGGTCACGCACGCTGGCCGCATCCAGCATGATGTCCACGGCCCCGCGCGCGTCCCTTCCGGCGGCGCGCAGCCGCGTGGTCAGATCTTCGCAGTCCTCCGGGGACAGATCATGGGCCGCGCCGCCGTAACGCAGCAGGCCGCGTCCGAAGCGGTTGCTGCACAAGCTGGCGGTCATGTTCAGAAAATCGCCCCGGATGCGGCCGTTCCAGGAAGAAGTGGGCAGAAAGCCCGTATCTCCGGCAATGGCGCCCAGGTCGCCGCAGTGATTGGCCAGGCGCTCCAGTTCCAGTCCCACGCGGCGCAGAAGCCGGGCGCGTTCGGACACGTCCAGACCGGTCAGGCGTTCCCACAGGACGCAATGGGCTGTGGCGTGGGCCACGCTGGAATCCCCGGCGGCGCATTCCAGAAGACGCAGGCGGCGGGAGGCCGGAGCCTGCGCCGGACCATGAGCGGGACCGGCGGCGAGCATGTCTTCCAGGCCACGATGCTGGTAGCCCAGGGCGATTTCCAGATGCAGCACGTTTTCGCCATAGCATTGGAAGCGGAAATGCCCTGGTTCGATAATCCCGGCATGCACCGGCCCCACGGCCACTTCATGCACTTCGCCGCCGTCCACCCGGTAAAAGGGATACGCGGCGCTCTCCCCGTCCCCTTCCGCGTCGGGCGTGCGCCGCACGAATTTGAGCCAGGGATGGCCCACGGGTTCCAGGCCCCATTGCTCGTAAATTTCGCGCTCAAAATAATGTACCTGGGGGCAGTCCGGCGTAAGGGAGGGGAACTGTTCCAGCGGGGGCGTGCGCAGGGCCGCCAGCGTGCGCGCGGCGTCATGCGTCAGAACACAGCAGAGACCCGCGGGCGCGCCGGACCGCGTCGTTTCGGGCAGGCCGAAAAAGGCCAGTACGCGCCAGCCGCCGGTCACGGCCCGGATCACGCGCTCGCGCAGTTCCGCCGCGTCCAGGCGGGGCAGGCTGTCCAGGTCCGCGGACTGCCGGTAATCAAAAGAAAACATGTCCACGTTCCCTACCCCCCGATGAGCGCAGCGCCGCGTTGCAGAAAGCGCCACAGCCAGTCGGGCACCCAGATGCCCAGGGTCAGCACGACCAGGCCCAGGACCAGAGGCGGCTGCACGCTCAGCAGGCCTTCAGGCCGGTTCCGCGGAACGTCCGCGGGCCGGTTGCCCTGCACCATGCGCAGCACGGCCACGGACATGCCGACGAAAATCACGGCCAGAGCCGTCAGATAGACAGCGGCCACGCCGTGGGAACCACCCGCCAGCATGCCCTTGAGAATCAGGAATTCACTGACGAAGATGCCGAAGGGCGGCGAACCGGCTACGGCCAGAAAGCCCGCTGTCCAGAGCGCGCCGGTGACGGGCATGGTCCAGCGCAGACCGCGCACGTCGTAGCTGGAAAAGGTGTGGTAACGGGCCAGGATGTTGCCTGCCAGCAGAAAGAGCATGCACTTGGTCAGGGAATGGCAAACAGCGTGCAGCAGCGCGCCCTGGGCCGCCAGTCCGCCAAGGCCCGCGCCCAGAGCCAGAATGCCCATGTGTTCCACGCTGGAATAGGCCAGCAGGCGTTTGTAATGGCCCTGGCCCACAATGAAGATGGCGGCGGTGATCAGGGAGAGCAGGCCGAAAAAGACCAGCAGCCCGCCGCTGAAGCCGCCCAGGTCCGCCGCCAGCATGATCTGGTGCCCGCGCAGTATGCCCAGCAGGGCGCAGTTGAGCAGCGCGCCGGAAAGCAGGGCCGAAACCAGGGACGGGGCCTGACTGTGGGCGTCGGGCAGCCAGTTGTGCAGGGGGGCCAGACCCATCTTGGTGCCGTAGCCCACCAGCAGAAAGATGAATGCCGCCTTGAGCCAGGGTTGCGCGGCCGCGTGGGCGTGCCGGATGAACCAGCCGGTCTGGTTCATGTCCCCGGCCGGAATTTCGCTTCCTCCGATTCCGGCGGGCGCGTAAAAGGCCACGGAAAGCAGAATGTTGCCCAGCAGGGCCAAGGCGATGCCCACGGAACAGATGATCAGGTATTTCCAGGTGGCTTCCAGGGAGCGCTGATGGCGGTGAAAATAGATCAGCGGCGCACTGGACAGCGTGGTGGCTTCAATGCCCACCCAGAGCGCCCCCAGATGCGGCGTGGTGGTCACCAGGCTCATGGCCGCGAGAAAAAAGCAGAGACAGGCCGTGAAGCGGCGCTCGGGCGCGTTGGTGAAGGGGCGGCCGTCCTGAATGCAGGTGCGCTCCTCAATGCTCTCTTCCTCGCGCAGATAGCCCAGGGCGTAGATTGAGGCCGCCAGAAAGAGCAGGCTGGCCAGCGCCAGAAAGAGCGCGCCCAACGGGTCGGGAGCCAGCAGACCGCCCAGGGCTGTGGGCTTTTCCCCATGAGCCACGCGCGCTGCGGTCAACAGGGACAGGGCGGCGTGGGCCAGGCCCGTGAGGGGCAGAAGGCCCCGGCAGAAGGCGGCGTTGCCCACGGCCAGCATGATCAGGCCCGCGCAGAGCGGGAGAAAAAGCAGGGCTTCCAGCATGCGCGTCTAGTCCCTGAGGCTGCGAAAGCGCCCCACGTCAATGGATTCAAAGGTTTCGCCAATGTGGTTGATGGCAATGCCCATGACAAAGACCGCCACAAAAACGTCCAGCAACAGGGCCAGTTCAAACCAGACCGCGCCGGCGGTCATCAGCGGTACGCCCAGCAGAAAAATACCGTTTTCCGCCGCCAGATAGCCGATGACCTGAGAGAGGGCCGTGGTCCGTCCCACCACCAGAATCAGGCCGCAGAACAGGGTGGTCAGGGCCGTGGGCAGCAGAAGCGGCGGAAAAAGATCCGGCAGGATGAACAGCCGGGCTTCCAGCCAAAGGGAGAAGACCAGTCCGGCCATGCCCGCCAGGATGCCCAGTCCCCTGTGCAGGCGGGGCTTGAGGCTTGTGGCGGCGTGCAGGCCTTTTCTGGTGCGCGTGAGCAGGCCGGGAAGCAGCAGGCCCTTGATCAGCAGCACGGCCCCGGCCAGCAGGGCGTGATCCAGGCAGAGCAGCAGCGCGGCCAGCAAAATGCCCTGAAAGGCCGTGAGCCGGATCAGGCCCGGCAGGCGCGGCGCGCCCAGCAACAACAGGTTGTTGAGCAGGAGCAGAAAAAGAATGGTGGGCAAGAGTGTCGTCATCGTCCTCTCCGCTTGCCTATCGCACCTGGGTCAGAATCAGGGCCAGGGACGCCAGCGCTGCGGCGCCGCCCAGCAGATGGGGGACGCGCGTCAGCCGCAGGCGGGCCATGACGGATTCCACCACGCCCACGGCCGCGGCCAGGGCCAGGATCATCAGCAGGCACAGCCCGGCCCGCTGCCAGAGCGGCAGGGGCGGCGTCAGCAGCCCGGCTGTGAGCGCGGCGAAAAACCAGAGCTTGAGGGCCGCGCCGTAAATGATCATGGCCAGATTGGGGCCGGAATGGTCCAGCACCATGACTTCATGGATCATGGTCAGTTCCAGATGGGTGTTGGGATCATCCACCGGGATGCGGCAGTTCTCCACCAGCAGCAGCACGAAGAAGACCGCCGGCACCAGCAGCAGTTCCGCGCGGCCCGCCAGCCATGCTCCCGCGGCCTGCCCCCCGAACATGGCCGAGAGGGAAAAGGCTGCGGCCTCCATGCCCTGTCCCGTGTGCCGTCCGAGGTCAAGACTCAGGCTGGTCAGCACCAGAAAGGCCAGAAAGAGCACGGGTTCGGCCAGGGCCGAAAAGGCGGCTTCGCGGCTGGCGCCCATGCCTTCAAAGGATGAGCCGGTGTCCAGAGCCGCCAGAACCAGGGCGAAGCGTCCCATGCCCAGCAGGTAGGCGGCCAGCAGAAAATCTCCGCCGAAGCCCAGAGGCGAGGCCGCGCCGCCCAGGGGCAGCAGGGCCAGAGCGCAGAGCGTTGCGGCCAGGGCCACGCCGGGACCGGCGGCAAAGGTCCAGGTCGCTGTGCGGCCGACCACTTCGCTTTTGCGCAGCAGGCGGGCCAGATCATAGTATGTCTGGAGCAGGGGCTTGCCCCGGCGGCCCGCGAATTTGGCTTTGACCCGGTTGATGATGCCGGGCAGCAGCGGGGCCAGGATCAGCGCCAGGAAGAGCTGAAGGAGGTAAAAGGCCGTGCCCTGATTCATGTGTGCAGCCCCCAGACCAGCAGGCCTACCACCGTGGCCAGGATATAGAGGATATAGAGGTGGATTTTGCCGTGCTGGATGATTTTGCAGGCATTGCACAGGCGCTCCACAGCCTCGAACAGGGGCGTGAACAGGCCGCTGCGCAGGCGGTCCGGCGCGGTCACGTTGAGGGCCGCGCGGCTGGGGAAAAGACCGCTTACCTGATGGCGGCGGACCTTGAGGCCCATGACCGGGGCGAAAACCTTGGCCAGAGGTTCGGAAAAGGAGGCGTCCGTATATTGAATGCGCGCCGTGCCTGCCTGGAAGCCGCAACCCCATGTCTGTACAGACTGTGCCGTCCGCGCGCCTGACGCGCCGCGCCGCCGCAGCAGAAAACGGCGGCCCAGCAGGAGGGCCAGAGCCAGGCAGAGGCCCGCCGCGCCCAGCAGGGAGACCATGCCCAGGCTGCTCTGCGCCTGGGCCTTGACCTCCAGCGCGCCGGAAATCAGCCCGTCGGGCAGGGGGGCCGCGTTCAGAGCCGTGAGCGAGGCCAGGCCGAAAAAGAGCGGGGCCAGCAGGCCGCCCGCCACGCAGGCCAGGGCGGGCAGGGCCAGAGGCCAGAGCGTGCGCCAGGACATGGCATGGGCGTTGGCCGCGAAGCCCGTGCGCGCTTCGCCCAGAAAGGTGATGCCATAGGCTTTGGCATAGAGGGCGGCGGCCAGGCCGCTGATCAGGGCCAGACCGGCCAGGGCCAGCAGCAGGCCTATCTGCCGTTCCACGCCGGGCAGCGCGGGACCGTCCAGCATGGCCAGGGCCAGCACGAACTCTCCGGCAAAGCCGCTCAGCGGCGGCAGGCAGGCAATGGCCGCCGCGCCCAGGGCAAAGGCCGCGCCCAGCAGGGGCAGGCGTTTTTGCAGGCCGCCCAACAGTTCCATGTGCACCGTGCCCGTGGCGTGCAGCACTTCGCCCGCGCAGAGGAAAAGCAGACCCTTGAATCCCGCGTGGTTGAGCATGTGCAGCAGCGCGCCCGCGAAACCCAGCAGGGCGATCCAGGCATTGCCGGAGGTCTGGCCGATAAGCCCGGCCCCCACGCCCATGAACATGAGGCCCATGTTCTCCACGCTGGAATAGGCCAGCAGGCGTTTAAGATTGCTCTGCGCCAGAGCTTTCAGAATGCCCATGAGGCCGGTGGCCAGGCCCAGCAGCAACAGGCTCCAGCCCCACCATTCGGGCGCGGCCCCAGGAGCCGACAGCACGTTCAGGCTGCGGATCAGGCCGTAGAGCCCGGCATTGATCATGGCCCCGGACAGCAGGGCCGACACATGGCCGGGCGCGGCGGGGTGGGCCTCGGGCAGCCAGACGTGCAGGGGCGCGAGGCCCGCCTTGGCTCCAAAGCCCAGCACGGCCAGAATGAACAGCGCCGTGAGGACGCCGGGACCGGCTGCGCGCAGGGCCGCGCCGCCCTGCAGGGCGGCCAGCGACGTGGTTCCGGCGCTCTGCCAGAGCAGGCCGAAAAAGGCGATCAGGGCCACAGCCCCCAGATGCGCGGCCACCAGATAAACCCAGGAGGCGTCACGCACCTTGCTGTCGCCGTCGTTAAAGTCGATGAGAAAAAAGGGCGCCAGGGACATGATTTCCCAGGCCAGCAGAAAGAGCACGGCGTCGCGCGCGCTCATGACCACAGCCATGCCCAGCAGGAGCAGGAGGTAAAAGAACCAGTGCGCGCCCAGGTTGTGCTCGCGCGGCGAGGTATGGCGCAGGGACAGGCCGCCGGAAAGGGCGCAGACCATGCCCAGGCCGAAGACCGGCAACAGAAAGATGCGGCTCAGAGGGTCAAGGCCCAGAACCAGAGCGCCGATGGGCAGACCCCAGGGCAGTTCCAGAACCATGGTCGTGTCCCAGGGACCGGCGGCCACGGCGCAAAGGCCCGTGAGACAGCCCAGAGCCGCGCAACAGGAGCCCAGGCAATTGGCCGCGCGACAGTTGGCGGCGCTGGGCGGACGGAAGGAAGCCAGCGTCGCCAGCAGAGCCGTCGCCAACGCGGCCGCCGACAGAATCAGGAGGGCCGTGAGAAACAGTTCCATGCGCTTTTCCGTGGCTACGGCGTCGGCTTAGGCCAGCCCCTGCCTCAGTTGGTCTTCAAAGTAGGCGATAGTTTTTTTGAGGCCTTCTTCCAGCGGCACCACGGGTTCCCAGCCCAGCATCTTCCGGGCCAGGGAAATATCGGGCCGGCGCTGTTTGGGGTCGTCGCCGGGCAGAGGCTCGCAGCTGATGATCGAACGGCTGCCGGTCAGCGCCACCACTTTTTCCGCCAGTTCCCTGATGGTGAACTCGCCGGGATTGCCCATGTTCATGGGGCCGGTGAAGTCGACGGGCGAGGCCATGAAACGCAGCATGCACTCCACCAGATCATCCACATAGCAGAAGGAACGGGTCTGGCTGCCGTCGCCGTAAATGGTGATGGGCTCGTTTTTCAGGGCCTGGATGATAAAGTTGGACACCACCCGGCCGTCGTTGGGATGCATTTTGGGACCGTAGGTATTGAAGATGCGTCCCACCTTGATGGGCAGGCCGCCCTGGCGCAGATAGGCGAAAAAGAGGGCTTCGGCGCAGCGCTTGCCCTCGTCGTAGCAGGAGCGGATGCCGTTGGGGTTCACATGGCCCCAGTAGTCCTCGGTCTGCGGATGCACCTCGGGATCGCCGTACACTTCGCTGGTGGAAGCCTGGTAAATGCGCGCGCCCAGCCGTTTGGCCAGGCCCAGCATGTTGATGGCCCCATGCACGCAGGTTTTGATGGTCTGCACCGGGTCGTGCTGGTAATGCACGGGCGAGGCCGGGCAGGCCAGATTGTATATCTCATCCACTTCCACATAGAGCGGAAAGGTCACGTCGTGGCGGATGAGTTCAAAACGCCTGTTGTCCATGAACGCTTCCACATTGGCCCGCGCGCTGGAAAAAAAGTTGTCCACGCAGAGCACTTCGTGCCCCTGATCAAGCAGGCGTTCGCAGAGATGCGATCCCAGAAAGCCCGAACCGCCGGTGACCAGAACCCGTTTACGCAGATGCATGTTTCCCCCGGAAAAAGCTGAGGCGGAAAGCCGCCTGTGGACGCTTGACGCGGCAAAACGACAGTTTGTTCTCAAACGGACGGATTCTAGTCCAAACGGCCGCCGCTGGCAATGCCGACCTTGCCTCTCCCGCGCGCCGTTGCTATGTTTCCGCGCGAGGTACGCATGGGACACAAAAAAACCGAACGCATCGACCCCCTGACCCGGGCTCTGCCGTCGGGCGGGGTGGACAGTCACGCCCATCTGGACGGGCCGGAATTCGGCCCGGACCGGGAGGATGTTCTGGCCCGTGCCCGCGCCGCCGGTTTGTCCGGCGTGGGCAACGTCTTTCTGGGCCCGGAGGATTTCAACACGCGCCGGGCTGTGTTTGACCGGCATCCGGAGGTCTTTTTTCTGCTGGGCATCCACCCCTGCGACGGGCAGCGCTGCACGCCGGAAAGCCTGGAGGCCATGCGCATGGCCTTCGCCACGGAGCCGCGCCTGCGGGCCGTGGGCGAGATCGGCCTGGATTTCCACTGGCAGGATTGTCCCAGGGAATTGCAGTTCAAGGCCTTTGCCGAGCAGCTCGACCTGGCCCGCGAGCTGGATGTCCCGCTGGTCATCCACTGCCGCGACGCGGAAGACGACTGCCTGATGACCCTTGAGGCGCGCGGTTTTGCGGGCTATCCGCTGCTCTGGCACTGCTTCGGCGGCGGCCCGGCTCTGGCCCGGCGCATCCTGAACAACGGCTGGCATATCTCCGTGCCCGGCCCGGTGACATACCCGGCCAATGCCGCGCTGCGCGAGGCCGTGGCCCTGATTCCGGCGGACCGCCTGTTGCTGGAAACCGACTCCCCCTATCTTGCGCCCGTGCCCTGGCGCGGCAGGCGCAACGAACCGGCCCTGACCGTGTTCACCGCCCAAACCGTGGCCGAGGCGCGCGGCGTTTCGCCGGAGGATCTCTGGCTGGCCTGCGGGAAAAACGCGCGGCGTTTTTTCGGCCTGGAAGCGGCATGCTGAAAACCCGCGCGCCGCGGGGCCGCCGTCTTGACTCCCGGCCCCGGCCCGCGTAGGAATCCACCTATGTACGCATGCTGTAATCTTTTTTGCGGCCTTCATGCCGAAAGGCCACGCGCCGCCCTTGTTCCGGGCGGGGCAAACGGCATGCGCGCGCGTACCGGCGTCACCTGACCGGCCGTTGGGTGGGGCTGGATGTCTCCCTTCATCCTTTAGCGGCCGGGCTTTCCTCCATATTGCGGTCGCGCCAGGCATGACGACGGCTCCTCCTCCACCGGCAACGGCGCGGCGGCGTCATGCCTTTTTCGCAGCGGCCGGGCGCGGGAAATTCTTCCGGCGCTCGGTCATGCACACCGTAACACAGGAGAAGTCTCATGCAACGTTTTCTTATGGCGCTGGCCTGCCTCGCGTTTAGCGCTTCCGTGGCTCTGGCGGCCGATTCCCTTGACGCCTTCAAGGGACAGAAGGGCAATCTCGACATCGCGGGCGGCACGGCCCACATCCCGGTGATGAAAGACGCCGCCCGGCGGATCATGACGGCCAATCCGGACATCCGCATCACCGTGGCCGGGGGCGGCTCGGGCGTGGGCGTGCAGAAGGCGGGCGAGGGGCTGGTCCAGATCGGCAATACCGGCCGCGCGCTCAAGAAATCCGAGATTCAGAAGTACGGCCTGGTCAGCTTTCCTTTCGCCATCGACGGCGTGGCTGTGGCCGTCAATCCCGGCAACCCGGTTTCCGGCCTGAGCAAGACTCAGCTCAAGGACATTTTTGCCGGAAAAATCACCAACTGGAAAGACGTGGGCGGCGCGGACGCGTCCATCTCCCTCTATGTGCGTGAAGACGGCAGCGGCACGCGCGAAACCTTTGAGGAACGGGCGCTGGACAAGGGAAGCTCCGCCGCCGGGGCCAATGTGGTCAATTCCAACGGGGCCATGAAAACGGCCATCGCGCAGGACCCCAATGCCGTGGGCTATGTGGGCATCGGACATCTGGACAAAAGCATCCGGGGCCTGAGCGTGGACGGCATGAAGCCTTCGCAGGAAAACGCGGCCAACGGCTCGTACACCGTGACCCGCCTGCTGTACATGAATACCAAGGGCGAACCTCAGGGCCTGACCAGAGCCTTTGTGGACTATATCTATTCGCCTGCCGGCAAAGAGATTGTGGCCAAGGCCGGTTATATTCCCTATGAGAAAAAATAGGGAACATACGGCCAAGGCGGCCGGGGAGATCACGGCTTTTCCGGTCGCCCCGGCCGCGTCCGCCATTGCCGCCTCCTTTCCGGACGCCTCTTGCGGCTGTCCGGCGCTGGAGCCGGGCGACCGCGCGGGCTGGAGCATGCGTCTGGCCGCCGTCCTGGCCGTATGCGGGGTGGCGCTGCTGTTCGCCATGGTGCTGGCGGCGGCCCTGCCCGCCCTGCTCCGGCCCGGCCCTGGCTGGCCCCTGGAGTGGCTCTGGCAGCCCTATCAGGGGCATTTCGGCATTCTGCCCATGTGCCTGGGCTCCCTGGCCCTGGCGGCCTTCGCCCTTTGCGCGGGCTGGCCTCTGGCCCTGGGCCTGTGCTGTTGGCTGCTCACCGAAGAAGCCCGCGCCGCGCGGCCGCTGACGCGCCTGACAGGGGGCCTGATCCGCTTTATGACCACCATTCCCACGGTGGTCTATGGTTTTGCGGCCGTCTTTCTGCTGACGCCGCTTGTGCGCACGGCTCTGGGCGGCACGGGCATGTGCCTGCTCGCCGCTGGCATCATGCTCACCCTGCTGATTCTGCCCACCATGGTTCTGGTGCTGGAGGCGGGCCTCGCCCCCCGGCTGGAGCGGCTCTGCCCCTGGGGGCAGGCGCTGGGTTTTTCCCGTCTGGATCTGCTGCGTCTTTTTGTGCTGCCCAAAGCCGGGCGCAATCTGGCCGCCGCGGCCGTGCTGGGTTTCGGACGGGCCGTGGGCGACACGCTCATTCCGCTCATGCTGGCCGGCAACGCCACCCAGGTTCCCGGCGGTCTCACGGAAAGCCTGCGCACGCTCACCGCGCACATGGCCCTGGTCACAGCCAATGAAGTGGGCGGCGCGGCCTATAATTCCCTTTTTGTGGCCGGTCTGATTTTGCTGCTGGTCAACGCCGGGGCGAGTCTGGCCCTGCGCCGTCTGGGCGCGCGCTCCCGGCCGCGTGCGGAGGTCGGCTCGTGAAGCGGCGCGGCTTGTCCGCCGTTTCGGGCGATATTTTTCTGCGCTGGCTGCTGCGCGGCTGCGCCCTGGCGCTCTGTCTGGGCGTGGGCGGCCTGCTGGTTTTTCTGCTGTTCAAGGGCTTGCCGGAACTGGGGATGCGGCTCTTTTTCGGTGATGTCCCGGCCCTGGACGCCCTGCTGGGCCGTCAGGCCGTCTGGGACGGACTCTGGCCCGCCTGCGCGGGCACGGCCTGCCTGGTGGGGCTTACCGTGTCGCTGGCTGTATTCCCGGGCGTGGGCTGCGGCCTGTACCTGGTCGAATTCGCGTCGGCGCGCCGTGCCGCGCGCATCCGCCTGGCCATGGACGTGCTGGCCGGAACTCCGTCCATCGTCATGGGCCTGTTCGGTTTCACCCTGATTCTTTTTCTGCGTCGCACCTTCTGGCCCGACGCCAATACCTCCCTGCTGCTGGCCGCCGCCTGTCTGGCTCTGCTGGTGCTGCCCGTATTGGTGACAGCCACCTGCGAGGCTCTGGAGGCCGTGCCTCCAAGTCTGCGGACCACGGCTTCGGTTCTGGGTTTCACCCGGCGGCAGGCCGCCCGGCATATTCTGCTGCCCGCCGCCGCGCCCGGCATCCGGGGCGGCGTGATCCTGGCCCTGGGCCGGGCCGCCGAGGACACGGCGGTGATCATGCTGACCGGCGTGGTGGCCAACGCGGGCCTGCCCGCCGGCCTGGGGGCCAAATTCGAGGCTCTGTCCTTTTCCATATTTTACACGGCGGCCCAGTACCAGAGCCGGGAAGAACTGCTCCGGGGTTTCGGCGCGGCACTGGTCCTGCTTCTGCTGGCCTCGGGCCTGCTGGTCTGCGCCCGTCTTCTGGAAGCCCGTTTCCGCCGCCGCTGGCAGGGGGAAGCATGAACATCGCCGTGCGCGTCAGCGGGTTGCACGTTTCTTTTGGTGCGCGGCACGTGCTGCGTGAGGTGGATTTTTGCGTGCCCGCCGCCGGGATCACGGTACTGGCCGGGCGTTCCGGTTCGGGCAAGACCACCTTGCTGCGGTCCCTGAACCGTCTCAATGAGACCTTTCCCGGTTGCCGCACCACAGGCCGGGTGGAGCTGGACCTGGGACGCGGCCTGGAGCCCGTCTACGGCGGTTCCGGCGTGCGGCCCCGTCCGCTGAACGAGATCCGCCGTCTGGTGGGCATGGTTTTTCAGACGCCCGACGTGCTGCCGGTCAGCGTGGCCCGCAATATCGCCCTGCCTCTGAAGGTGGTGGCCGGAGCGCCCGCCACGGAAATCGAGGAGCGCGTCCGCCGGGCTCTCACGGATGTGGGCCTCTGGGAGGAGGTGGCCGACCGTCTGGACCTGCCGGCTGAACGGCTTTCCGGCGGTCAGCAGCAGCGGCTCTGCCTGGCCAGGGCTCTGGCTCTGGAACCCGCCGTCCTTTTGCTGGACGAACCCACGGCTTCGCTGGATGTGCGCGCCGCTGCGGACATTGAAGAGCTTTTGCTGCGCCTGGCCGGGCGCTATCCGCTGATCGTGGTTTCGCACAGTCCGGAACAGGCTGTGCGTCTGGCCGCGCGCATTGTGGTTCTGAGCCGGGGACGGGTGCGGCGTGTTCTGGAAAAAGGCTCGGCGGACGCAGCCGCGCTGGCCGGTCTGCTGGGGGAGGACGAATAGGCCTCCTTCCCGCAACCCCGGCTCCTCGCTCACTTCCGGACTACGCCGGGCATGCTGGCGGGGATTAAAGAATCAAAGCTGATTGCCTTCCGGCCGCGCGACGGCATTTTCTTGACCCCTCCGGGCGGGCGGAGTATAGCAAGTGCCAGAGGTTTATATGGATTTTCTCACGCTTTCTTCGCTTGATCCCGCTTTCAATCTCGCCCTTGAGGAACAGCTTTTTCTTTCCCTGCCTCTGGAGCATCCCGGTTATTTTCTGCTCTGGCAGAACGGTCCTTCCATTATCGTGGGCCGCCATCAATGCACCTCCGAGGAAATCAACGCCGATTTCGTGCGACGCGAAAATCTGCCCGTGGTGCGGCGCATCACCGGCGGCGGCGCGGTATATCACGATACGGGCAACCTCAATTTTTCCTTTATTGAAAACGCGCACGGGCTGGAAAAGGTCGATTTCAGGCGCTATCTGGAGCCGGTGCGGGAATCCCTGCGCGATGTGGGCGTGCGGGCTGAAATTTCGGGCCGCAACGATCTGGAGGTGGACGGGCGCAAGGTTTCGGGCAGCGGCCAGAGGATACACAGGGGCAAGGTCCTGCACCACGGCACTCTGCTGGTGAATGTGGATTTCGAGCGCCTGAGCGAAGCCCTGAACGTGGACCCGGAAAAAATCCGTTCCAAGGGCGTGGCGTCGGTGCGAGCCAGGGTGCGCAATCTTTCCGAGTGCTGGGCGCCGGGCACGGACATGGGCAGTCTCAAGTGCTGCCTGTTGCGTCATTGCGCCGACGGCGCGGCCCGTCTGGACATGCGGGATTACGCAGCGGCCCAGGCCCTGGCTGAAAGCAAGTACCGGCAGTGGAACTGGAATTACGGCGCTTCGCCGGCCTTCACCGAGGAAAAGCGCCGCCGTTTCCCATGGGGAAGCGTGAATCTGCGGCTGGGCGTGCGCAACGGTCATATTGCGGATTGCCGGATTTACGGCGATTTTTTCGCCAATGCCGAGATCGGGGAACTGGAAAATATGTTCGCCGGGCTCAGGTATGATTCCGAATCCCTGGCCAAAGCGCTGGAAGACGTACCTCTGGAAATGTATTTCAGCGGCTGCGATCCTGAAGAAACGCGCCGTTTTTTTGTGGAATAGCGCAGTTGACGCGTTTCATGCGTCAGCTGCCCGGCACGGATTTGTCTGCAAACCGTGCCGTAAAATGCGCGCAGGCGGGCTTTGCCCGGCGCAAGTTATATGCTCCGGAGACCGGCTCAGACTCCGGTTTCCGGATGCTTTTCTCCGGCTCTGTAACGTCGTTTCTCTTCGTACATCCGGGCGTCCGCCTTTTTCATCAGCGTGTCGTAATCCCGGCCTTCGCCAGGAAATTCCGCCCATCCCACGCTACAGGAAATCCGCTGGGGCGCGTCGCCCAGCATGACCGGCTCGCGCAGGCTTTGCTGAATGCGCCGGAGCAAATCCGGCAGCGCGGCCTGCCCCTGATCCGCGTCGATCAGAGCGGCGAATTCGTCGCCGCCCACCCGGGCCAGCCCGGCCTGTGGCCCCAGAGCAGAGCGCATGCGTTGCGCGAATGCCTTCAGCAGGACATCCCCCCAAAAGTGCCCCAGCGTGTCGTTGCAGGCCTTGAATCCGTTCAGATCCATATAGAGAAGAAGAAAGGGCGCGGCCTGCGGGGCGTTGCGGCGCGCGTCGACCATCTCGCCCAGCTTGCGCCGGTTGAACAGGCCGGTGAGGTCGTCGCTTTCGGCGGTGCGGCGCAGCAGGCGTTCCTTTTCGCGCCGTTCGTGCGCCAGCACCGCGCACAGGCCGCTGATGAAGAAACCCAGCCCCAGTTGCAGCGACAGTTCCGCCATGTTGATCCAGCCGCCTTCCGGGGCCAGGCTCAGCGTCCAGACATGGTTGGGCACCTTGATGCCGTAATCGACGCCCGAACCGGCGGGCAGTACGCCGCCTTGGGCAATGGTCTGGTGGCGGCCGGCTTCTCCTTGGCTGTACAGGCGATAGGCGTAACCCTCCTGTTGCAGCGCGTCCAGAAAGACGGGCTTCAGGGCGTCGGGCAGGTCCAGAATAAGCACTGCGAAGCCCCAGAATTTTTCCCGCCCGTCGGCATCGGTCAGAAAAATGGGATTGCGGGCCACCAGGCCCAGACCTCCCTGGCTGAGCTCATACGGCCCCGACAGCACCGTGCCGCGGCTGTTGACGGCCAGCAGGGCGTCGGCCCGGCGTTTGGGATTGGTGAAGACGCTTGTGCCCATGACGGCTTCATTGCCCTCGCGGGGATAGCAGTAGGTCACAACGCCGTCAGGCAGATACTGGATGGCCCGGATGCCCTCGCCGTCGGACAGCGATCTGGCCAGATCGTGGAAGACGTCCTCAGGCATCGCGCCGTGTTCGGCAATGATGATGGATTCCAGAACGTCCGTTTTGTGAAAAAGCGCGTTGAGCAGCGTTTCCAGGCGGGCGCTGTAAACTTCGGCGGTACGCAGGGCGTCCGCCCGCCGTTGGTTGGCCGTGGACCATGCGGAATAGGTCACAAGGACAAGCGTGAGCAATACGCCGGTCAAAAAAACGGGAACGTGCAGGTGGCGGATTTTGAGCATTGATGCTTCCCAAAAGCGTCTGTCGGAAAAGGCGGCGCGTGCGCGGCCCGGATGGCCTTTTATGGCTCCATCCGGGCCAAGGGTCAATACGCTCAGGTCAGCTTGGCAACTCCGGGTCGGCGCTTTCGGCTTCTTGTGCCCCGCCGCCGGACATGCTAACGTACACGCGCCCATCACAGGCTGCGGCGACGGGCTGTGGCCGCTTCGGCCGCGTTTGAAGATCTGCAGCAAAGGAGAATCCATGTCGGAACTGCGTACGCCGCTCACCGCCTGGCATGAGGCGCACGGGGCCAAAATGGCTCCCTTCGCCGGTTGGCTCATGCCCATCCAGTATGAGGGCATTTTGATCGAGCATCAGCACACCCGTCAGCATGCCGGTCTTTTCGACATCTGTCATATGGGCGAATTCCGCATTGAAGGCCCGGGCGCGGATGCGGCCCTGTCCCGCGCGGTGAGCCATAATCTGGCTACCCTCGCACCGGGCAAGTGCCGCTACGGCTTCCTGCTCAACGCCGAAGGCGGCGTGCTGGACGACTGCATTGTCTACCGCTTCGGCCCGGACGCCTTTATGATCGTGGTCAACGCGGCCTGCGCCGCCGGGGACTTCGCGGCCCTGCGCGAACGCCTGCCCCAGGGCGTGGCCCTCACCGACCTTTCCGCCGCCACGGCCAAGATCGACCTGCAGGGGCCGGAATCCGTGGATGTGCTGGAAGCCCTGCTCAAAGAGAATTTTCACGACCTGCCCTATTTCGGCTTCCGGGAAACGAGCTTTGACGGCGCGTCCCTGCTGGTCAGCCGCACGGGTTACACCGGCGAACTGGGCTTTGAACTGTACCTGCCCTGGGACAAGGCCGAAGCCTTCTGGACGGCCCTGCTCAAGGACGAGCGGGTCAAGCCCGTGGGCCTGGGCGCGCGCGACACCCTGCGCCTGGAGGCCGGGCTGCCCCTGTACGGGCACGACTTGGACGACAGGCATTCCCCGGCCGAGGCCGGCATGGGGCGCATGCTGACCAGCACGGCGGATTATGTGGGCAAGGAGGGCGCGCAGCGCGTGCGTGAAGTGCTGGTGCCCCTGCGCATTGAAGGCCGCCGCGCCGCGCGTCACGGCGACGCCCTGGCCCTGCCCGGCGGCCCCGAGGTGGGCCGGGTGACCAGCGGTTCCTTCGCGCCATCGCTGGGCTGCGTCATCGCCTTTGCCTGGGTGGATGAGGCGCAGGCCGCGCATGAGGATTTCGTAGTCCGCACGGCCCGCAACGAGCTCGCGGCCCGCCGCGTGGAGCTGCCCTTCTATAAGGAAGGCACGGCCCGTAAAAAATTGCAGTGACGCACGGGTCCTTTGTGCCCGCGCGCAGACTTTTGTTCCCAAAAAACAACCATATTTCATCAGATAAAGGGGAAACACCATGTCTAACGCTCCCGCCGGTCTTCTCTACAGCAAAAGCCACGAATGGGCTCGTCTGGAAGGCGATCAGGCCGTCATCGGCATCACCGCTTTCGCTCAGGAATCCCTCGGCGACATTACTTATGTGGAACTGCCTCAGGCCGGCGACGCCCTGGCCGCGGACAAGGAATTCGGCTCCGTGGAGTCGGTCAAGGCCGCCAGCGACCTGGTTTCGCCGGTGAACGGCGAAGTGCTGGAGGTCAACGCCGTTCTGGAGGACGCCCCGGAAAAATGCAACAGCGATCCCTACGGCGAAGGCTGGCTGGTGCGCGTTAAGCTGTCCGGCACGCCGGAAGGCCTGATGGACGCGGCGGCGTATGAGGCGTTTTGCGCCACTGAAGCCCACTAGTATCCTGCTAACGCATAAAGTTACGGGATACTGCCGCCGGACGAAAGTCCGGCGCGCCGCCGAAGGCGGCGTGAGCGAGCCGAAAACCAGGTTTTTCGGCGAAGCTATCCTCACACAGAAAACGAAGTTTTATGTGTGACATTGTACTGGGCCGCTTTGTTGGAGCATTTACGCTTGAAATGCTTGTTCGCGGCGGGGAAAACCCGTCTGCGCGCATTTCGGGGCAAGGATTTTTAAGGAAAATCCTTGCCCCGCGGCTGGCGCATGGTATGCGTGAACTGCTCCCGAAAGCGCCTTTTTGTCCCCTGGACTGCGCCAAGCGCCCTTCGTGGCCCAGGGCTGTACGAGAAAAGTGCTCTCCCTGGGCCACGAAGGGCGCTTTCCTGCCAGGGAACAAAATTCATCTTTTTAGAGAGGCAGCCTTTGGGCGGATCGCCGCAAGCGCGCTCAGAGACGAGGAGTAGTTATGCCCTACATTCCCCACACGCCGGACGACCTTCAGGAAATGCTCTCCGTGGTCGGCGTGCGTACCCTGGATGATCTTTTCGCAGACATCCCGCCGGACATGCGGCCCCAAAGCTTCAACCTGCCCAAAGGGCAGGGCGAGGCCGCGGTCTGCGCCTATTTTGAGGATCTGGCCGCCAAAAACCGTCCGGATATGATTTCCTTCCTGGGCGCGGGCTACTACGCCCACCAGATTCCCAAGGCCGTGGACGCCCTGGCCGGACGCAGCGAATTCTACACCGCTTACACGCCCTATCAGGCCGAGTGCTCCCAGGGCACCTTGCAGGCCATTTTTGAGTTTCAGACCGCCGTCAGCCGCCTGCTGGACATGGACTGCGCCAACGCCTCGGTCTACGACGGCGGCACGGCCCTGTTTGAATCGGCCATGATGGCCGTGCGCGCCACCCGGCGGCGCGTGCTGGTGGTGGACGAGGCCGTGAACCCCATCTGGCGGGTCATGCTGGCCTCCTACATGTCCAGTCTGGACCTGGAACTGAAGACCGTGCGCCAGCGCGACGGCGTGAGCGACCTGGCCGGGCTGATGGCCGCCGTGGACGACACATGCGCGGCGGTGCTGGTGCAGAATCCCAACTTCTTCGGCGCGGTGGCCGATTATACCAAGCTTTTCGCCGCGGCCCGCGCGCACAAGGCTTTCGGGATCATTTCCGTGTATCCGGTCATGCAGGCCGTGCTCAAGACCCCCGGCGAAATGGGGGCCGACGTGGCCGTGGCCGAGGCCCAGAGTCTGGGCCAGCCGCTTTCTTTCGGCGGCCCCTACCTGGGCGTCATGACCTGCCGCAAGGAGCACATCCGCCAGTTCCCCGGCCGCATCGCGGGCCGCACCACGGATCTGGACGGCAAGACCGGCTACGTGCTGACCCTGCAGGCCCGCGAGCAGCACATCCGCCGCGCCAAGGCCACCTCCAACATTTGCTCCAACCAGGCCCTCTGCGCCCTGCGAGCCCTGATCCACATGAGCCTGCTGGGACCGGCCGGGCTGACGCGCCTGGCGGAAAACAACATGGCTCTGGCCCGCTATGCCGTGGAACGGCTTACGGCCCTCAAGGGCGTGGAGCTGCTCAACGACGCGCCCTTCGGGAATGAGGTGGCCCTGCGCCTGCCTATGCCCGCCGAAACCCTGGTGGACACGCTCACCAGCCATGGCTGCGTGCCGGGCTATCCCGTGGGCCGCTATTATCCCGGCATGGAAAACGTGCTGCTGCTGGCCTGCACCGAGTTCAACAGCCGCCGCCAGATCGGCTTTCTGGCCGAAACCGTGGGAGGTCTGCTGTGAAAACCATCTTCGCCAAATCCGTGCCCGGCCGTTGCGCCTGGGAGATAGAATCCGAGGCGCCCAAGGCCGCGCAGATGCTGCCCGCCAACCTGCTGCGCAAGGCTCCGCCCCGCCTGCCCGAATGCTCGGAACTGGACGTGGTGCGTCACTTCACCGGGCTTTCCAAGCTCAACTACAGTGTGGACGCCAATTTTTATCCTCTTGGCTCCTGCACCATGAAGTACAATCCCAAGTTCACCGAATACGTGGCCGCGCTGCCCGGCTTCAGCCGCCTGCACCCGATGCTGGCCCAGCTTTCGCGCGGGGCGGCCTGCACGCAGGGCGCGCTGCAATGCCTCTATGACGCCGAGCGCTGGCTGTGCGAACTCACGGGCATGAAGGCCTTCACCTTCCAGCCCATGGCCGGGGCCAACGGCGAGTTCACGGGCGTCAAGCTCATCGCCGCCTACCACAAGGCCAAGGGCCGCAACCGCAAAAAGATGCTCATCCCGGACGCGGCGCACGGCACCAATCCGGCCTCTGCCGCCTTGGCCGGGTTTGAGACCGTGAACATCGAATCCCGCGATGGCATGGTGGACCCGGAAGCCCTGATCGCGGCCATTGCCGAGCACGGCGAGGATGTGGCCGGTCTGATGATGACCTGCCCCAACACTCTGGGGCTCATGGAGCTGCATCTGCCGCGCATTGTGGAAGAATTGCGCAAGGTGGACGCGTTGCTCTACTACGACGGCGCCAATATGAACGCCATCATGGGCAAGATGCGCGTGGGCGACGTGGGCTTTGACGTGGTGCACCTCAATGTGCACAAGACCCTGGGCACCCCGCACGGCGGCGGCGGCCCTGGCGCAGGCCCGGTGGGCGTGGGCGAACGCCTGCTGCCCTTCCTGCCCGCGCCGCGCGTGGCCCTGCGCGAGGACGGCAGCTACCGCCTCGACTACAATCTGCCGCAGTCCATCGGCTATATGGGGCCGTTCTACGGCAGCTTCGGCGTGGTGGTCAAAGCTTTGGCCTACATGCTGCGCCTGGGCGGCGAAGGCCTGACCCGCGCGTCGGAATACGCGGTGCTCAACGCCAACTACCTCAAAAAACGCCTGGAAGACGTGCTGGACGTGCCCTATGCCGACCGCTTCTGCGCCCATGAGTTTGTGGCCTCCGCGCCCGAAGGCATGCGCGCGCTGGACATTGCCAAGGGCCTGCTGGATCGCGGCTTCCACGCGCCGACCATCTACTTCCCGCTGATCGTCAAGGAATGCCTGATGGCCGAACCCACGGAAACCGAGAGCAAGGAAACCCTGGACGCCTACGTGGAGGCTCTGCACGAGATCATCGCCCAGGGCAAGGCCGATCCGCAAAGCCTGACGGATGCGCCCGTCAGCCTGCCGGTGCGCCGCCTGGACGAAACCACGGCCGCGCGCCAGATGGTGCTCACCGAGGATATGGCATAATCCGCTCTGCGGAAGTGATTGAATGTAAAAGAGGCCGGGGCTATGCCCCGGCCTCTTGTCGTTCCGGCAATGCTGTCACTCTACCCGCCGTAACAGATATACCGCACGCTGTGGCCTGCTGAATGTGAAACAGGTGGATTTGACAACAGCAAAGCCGTTTCTGCAAGCCACGCATCGGATCTCAGGCTCATCCAGGCGCAGGGTATACTCTGAAGGCCTGCGCTTTTCCTCCGGTAAATTTTTGTCTTTAGTGTGCCATGTATTGCCTGGAACCCGGTCGTAATGCCGGGTGACCATATCGCATGCGAGATAGCCGCCGATTTTCAGCGCGCAACGATAGCGCGCCAGAAAAGCGCCCAGTGAGGCTCCGGGAATATGATAAAGCCAATTGACGGATAAAATGCCGTCCAATTCCGTCGGCACATGAGCGGGGTTCAGTCCGTCATCATGCCATACTTCCAGTGGAAGCGAAAGCAGCGAAGCCAGATTTTGTCCGAGTTCAAGCGCGCCGACCGAAATATCGGACCCATAAAGCCGTTGAAAACCTTGCTGCCCCAGCCAGAGCAGATTAGCGCCACTGCCGCACCCCGGTTCAAAAATTGAGGAATTCTTAGGCAGCACGGCATTCAACCATCGGCAGGCTGTGCAGGCGTGTCTTCTCCATTTACGGTTGATGATAGCATATTCATGCCAGGATGGCGCTTTATTCTGCCACATGAGGTTGCTTAGTTGCCTTCGTGAAATCCCTTGCAGCGAATTTCCGAAAGGTAAGCGGTCCAGAAGATAGGCAAGAATCGGGACGAACATTGTTTTTCCTCTGCTAGAAAACCACCTTCGGATACAAATGTATCCACTTCCGAATGGATACACTTGTATCCGTAGGTGGTCAAGATTTTCGTGTACCCTCGCACCATGAAACTTTATCCACATCTGGCGAAAGCCATTGCTAATACTCTGGAATCAATAAGAAATGAAAAGATGATGAGTAAATCATCTCTGGCGGATTTTGCGGATATCGAAAGGTGTTATCTGCGGGACATAGAAAAGGGAAATAGAAAGCCGACTGTAAATACAATATTTTGTCTGTGCGAAGCTCTGCAAATAGACCCGGTTGCTTTTTTCAAAATGGTAGTGAAAGAGATTGAGAGGCTTAAAAACTGAAATGCGGACTTCATCAGCTTCAGCCGATGGAGTCCGCAGGTATTGTTAACCGGAAATGCGCCTTGGATAAAAAGTTCACGTCCGCCAAGGCAAAGCCGGGATTCTTCTTTATTCTGTTATTTCATTCCAACCGCTCCACAACACCTCCGGCCAGCACTCTGCCGTCGGCGTCGTAAAGGGCCGCCACCTGACCCGGCGCGCTGGGGAACTGCGGCGCAGCCAGGGTGATATGCAGGCGGTCCCGCGCCTCCAGGCGGGCGCGGGCCGGAGCGGCCCGCTGGCGGTGGCGCAGACGCGCCCAGACCTGTTCCGGCCAGTCCTCCGGCGGCACAAGGATATTGGCCGGGCCCGTGACGCAGGCCGCCATGCCCAGCAGGGAGCGCGGCCCCACGATCAGGGCATTGGCGACCCTGTCTTTGCGCAACACATAGAGCGCTTCGCTGTGGGCGATGCCCAGTCCCTTGCGCTGGCCTTCGGTATAACGCCAAAGACCCTGATGCCGTCCGATTTCACGCGTCTCGCCCGCGCCGTCCTCCGGCCTCTCCGCCAGCAGCACCGGACCCGCTCCCGGCGGCTCCATGCCCTGGGCGCGCCACTGCGCCGCCAGAAAGGGACGGTAGGCGACTTCATCGTCCGGCACAAAGCAGATGTCCTGGCTTTCGCGGGGCAGGGGCACGCGCAGCCCGGCCCCGGCCACCAGGGCCACGCTTTGGGCCTTGTCCTGATCCGCCAAGGGAAACAGGGCGCGTTGCAGGCGCGCGGCGGGCACCAGGCTGAGAAAATAGCTCTGGTCCTTGACGCTGTCGCGCGCGGCGGCCAGGACCGGCAGCGCGTCCGCATCCCTCCGGCATGGCGGCAGCAGACGGGCGTAATGTCCGGTGGCCAGCTTGTCCGCGCCCAGAGCCAAAGCCGCGTCCAGCAAGGCCCCGAATTTCACGGCCCGGTTGCAGAGTGCGCAGGGATTGGGCGTGCGCCCTTCCGCATAGGCGCGGGCAAAGGGATCGATGACCTCACGTTGAAAGACGGCGCGCAGGTCCACTGTATGCAAGGGGATGTCCAGAGTGCGGCAGGCGGCTTCCAGACCCGGCAAGGGGTCGGCGGCTCCGTCGGGGCGGGAGGCGGATTGCTCCGGCAGAAAAAGACCGTGCAGGGCCAGGACGTCGTAACCGGCCCGGCGCAACAAGAGCAGGGCGCAAAGACTGTCCACGCCGCCGCTGACGGCAACGGCGACCCTGGCGCGTTTCTCTTGCCGTCCGGCGGCGTCAAACGGCATTTTTGACTCCGGCCAGCAGGTGCCGGCAGAGTATGCTTTCGGCGTCATACGACCGCTTGCTGTGCCGCAAAGGCAAAACGCCGCGCTTCACGGGCCTGCTCAAATTACAGAATCTGGTTCAGGAACTGCCGCAAACGCGGGTGGCGCGGCGCCGTGAACAGGGTGTCCGGCTTTCCCGCCTCCACGATCTGCCCTTGGTCCATGAAGATCAGGCGGTCGGCCACGGTACGGGCAAAGCCCATTTCATGGGTGACGCAGATCATGGTCATGCCTTCCTCGGCCAGATTGACCATGACGTCCAGCACTTCGCCCACCATTTCCGGGTCCAGGGCCGAAGTGGGTTCGTCAAAGAGCATGATGTCCGGCTGCATGGCCAGCGCCCGGGCGATGGCCACGCGCTGCTGCTGGCCGCCGGAGAGCATGGCCGGGTAGACGTTGGCCTTGTCGCTGATGCCCACTTTTTTGAGCAGGCCCAGCGCGCGGTCCTCGGCCTCCTCGCGGGAGAGCTTGTGCAACTTGATGGGGGCCAGGGTCAGGTTCTGCAGCACGGTTTTGTGCGGAAAAAGGTTGAACTGCTGAAAGACCATGCCCAGATTGCGCCGGATGAGATTGATGTTGTTCTCGCGGCTCATGATGTCCTGGCCTTCCACCATGATCTCGCCCTTGTCGATCTCTTCCAGGCGGTTGATGGAACGCAGCAGGGTGGACTTGCCCGAACCGGAAGGGCCGATGATCACCACCCGCTCGCCGGAGGAGACTTCCAGGCTCACATCCTGCAGGGCAGGCAAGTGGCCGAAATACTTCCAGACATGACTGATGGTGATGATGGGATCGTGTTCGTTACTTTCCGTCATAGTAGTTCAGCCTGGATTCCATGATGCTCACGCATTTGGAGAGCACAAGGGTGATGATCAGGTAGATCAGGGCGATGACCGTGTACGTCTCGAAGTACAGATAGGTGGTGCCAACAAAGCTGCGGGCGCGCTGCATGATGTCGGGCACGGCCATGATGGAGACCAGGGAGGTGTCCTTGAGCATGGCGATGCATTCGTTGCCCACGGGCGGCAGAATGGTCCGCCAGGCCTGGGGCAGCACCACGTAGAACATGGTCTGGAAGCGGTTGAGGCCCAGAGAGCGCGCGGCCTCGCTTTGTCCCTTGGAAATGGCCATGATGCCCGCGCGGAACACCTCGCCCATATACGCGCCGTAACAGACGCTGATGGCGATGACCGCCGAGGTGATGCCGCTGACCTGAAAGAAGCGGGACAGGGCGTAGTAGATGTAAAACAGCTGGACCAGCAACGGGATGCCGCGGATGACCTCCACATAGGTGGAGGCCAGAAGATTGATGACGCGGTTGCGTGAAATGCGGCCCAGGCCGGTCAGCAGGCCCAGCGGCACGGCGCAACAGATGGACATGACCGTGATTTTGAAGGTGATCAGCACGCCGTCCGGCAGATAGAGCAGGATGCGCAGATAGGGCTCCGGCCAGAGCAGGCAGAGCGCGAACAGGGCGCACACCGCGCCCACCAGGGCGATGGACCATGCGTTGATCAGACGCCATTCGCGAGGGTCCGGGATGGAACCCCCGTCGGTGACCATGACGATATTGCCCTTGCTGTGAGTGTCGTTGGGTTCAGGCATGCGCGCCGCCGCCTTTGTATTTAGTGGTGGACGCGGGCGGGGGCGGAGCCGCCCGCCCGCGCGTCGGAACCGGAGCAGATTCGCTTTTCGACGTGAAAACGTCTTGCTACTTGCCCGTGCCCATCCACTTTTCGATCAGCTTGGCTTCCAGGCCGGATTCCTTGACCTGCTTGATGCCCTTGTTCAGCTTGTCCACCAGATCCTGGCGGCCCTTGCGCACGGTGAAGCCATAGTATTCCTTGTCGTCGGTCTTGAAGGAGAGGTTCAGCTTGCCGGCGTAATCGGCCTTTTTGTTCACATAGTACATGGCTACGGGGCTGTCGCAGATCACCGCGTCAAGACGGCCGCCCACCATGTCCTGGATGGCCAGGCCCACGTCGTCGTATTCCTTGAGGTCGGCGCCCACGTCGGCCTTGCGCATCACAAAGATGCCCGTGGTGCCGATCTGGCCGCCGACTTTCTTGCCCTTGAGATCGGCCAGGCTCTTGATGTTCGTGCCCGCGGGCAGCACCACGGCCTGGACCACTTCATAGTAGGGATCGGAGAAGTCGAACTGTTTCTGGCGTTCGGGGGTGATGGTGGTGGACGAAGCCACGATGTCGTACTTGCCCGTGGCCACGCCGCCGAAAATGCCGTCCCAGGCGATGTTGCGGACGTCCACCTCAAAGCCGGCGGCCTTGGCCACAGCGCGGATGTAATCCGTGGAATAGCCTTCCGGCTGTTTCTGGGCGTTGAGCATTTCCATGGGCGGCCAAGTGCAGTCGCTGGCCACGGTATACTTTTCCGCCGCCAGGGCCTGGCCGCAGAAAAGCGTCATCATGAGCAGGGCAAGGGTAACTCCGCGAAACATAGGGCCTCCTTAAGATTGCGAAAATCAAGAGGACGCGCCGGGCGCGCCGGAACAATCCACCGGCCACGGGCCGGAACCTGCCCATCTTTAGCCGTGGGCGCGGCCGCCGTCAAGGGCGTTCAGCGGTTTCCGGGGGAAGGATCGTCCTCCTCGTCCACGTCGCGGGTCGCGGTCTGGGCGACGCGGGGCGTCTGAACGCCGACGGGCAGATCGTTGTCGTCGTCATCGCCGCGCTCGTCCTTGAGGGCCTGTTGCAGAAACCAGTCCTCGCGGATGCGCCAGGAGGCGGCGGCGGTATAGGCCGGCGAGGAATAGCCCACGGAAAGGATCAGGGTGCGGCGGGCGTGTTCCTGCAGACGGATCAGCAGGGGAGTGAAGTCCGCGTCGCCGGACAGGATGATGAATTCGTCAAAGTGGGTGGAATGGGAAAGGTCGTCCATGCAGTCCATGACCAGATGGATGTCCGTGCTGGTTTTGCCGCGCGAGGTCAGCGGCGGGCAGTCCACCACCTGAAAGGCACTGCGGATGAACGGATTGCGGAATTCCTGATAGCGTTGCGGGTTCAGATAACAGGTGCGCTTGAGAATGCGGCGGCGCACTCCCTCGCCGTACAGAATGCGCAGGGCGTGGTTTTCAATCCAGCGTACCCAGCGGTAGGGCGCTGAACCGAATGCCCTGGCGGCTTCCGGGTCCGCCTCCAGAAAACGGGTATAGATATTGTCAAAGTCCACATACAACGCGCTGAAAACTTCATCAAAACCGGTAAATCGTGCCATATACTCCTCAAAACAAGTCATAACGTGAATATTGCAGATCACGGCATAGTAGTTCCATAGGCCCGTTAACACAAGAGCGTGTCGCTTGAATTTGCCCGCCCGGACGGCTATGCTCAAAACAAGCGGTACGGGGACGGATGCGTCCGCGCGCAACGGGAGGTATGATGCAGAAAATTTTCGCGGCCCCGGCCCGTTGGGCCGCATCCGTTCTGGAGTCCTGGAGCGCCATGCGCCGCGAACGGCCGGGTGAATTCTGGTTCGCCTGCCTGTTCTGGTCGTTCTGGTTCTCGCTGGCCTCTTTCCCCATTGGCTACGGCATGCGCGAGGTCATGCCGGTGCTCAGCTTTATTTTTCTGCTGCTCTATTACCGCCATGAATGGCATAACAGCGTGTTGCGCCGTCTTGACGCGCGCCGGCTGTTCTATTGCCTCTGGCTGATGGTCGGCATCGGCGTCTGTTTTTCCACAGACCCCCTTGCGTCCCTGCTGCACGCGGGCACTGGCGTCAACAAGGGCTTTATCCTGCCCTTCATCGCCATGGAATGCGTGCGCGACGAAAAGGATCTGCGCCGCCTGGTCTGGGCCTGCGCGCTGGCCTGCTTCTGGCAGGGCCTGGACGGCATCTGGCAGGCGGCCACGGGCCGGGATTTCATCATGGGCTACACGCGCAACGCCGGACGGCTGACCGGCAGCCTGGGCGACTATACGGTGGGCAATTACATTGCTCTGGCGTTGATCCCGGCTTTCGGCCTCTGGTTTGTCCTGCGCCGGGGTCTGGACGCCGTGAGTTCCGCTTTTCTCTGCCTGGCCGTCTTCTGGCCGGCCTTTTTTCTGTTGCAGGGGGCGGCCAGCCGCAGCGGCGTGCTGGCTGTGGCCGCGTCTTTCGGCTTCTGGGCCCTGCTGCGCCGGCGGCGCTGGCAGTGGCGCATTCTGCTCTGGCCGCTGCTGGCCCTGGGGCTGTTCATCCTTTGCCAGCCGCAACGCCTGACGCCGGAACACGTGATCGACGACGGCCGCTGGAGCCTCTGGAATCTGGGCTGGCGCGTTTTTCTGGAACATCCCTGGTTCGGGGCCGGGGCCGGACAGTACAACGCGGCCTTCCGCTCTCTGGGGCTTGCGCCGCTCAAGGATGAAATCACCATCAGCCATCCGCACAACCTTTACCTGGATATGCTCTATGCCCATGGTCTGGTGGGTTTCTGCCTGGGCATGATTTTTCTGCTGGGTTTTCTCTGGTGGGGCTACAGGCGCATCAGGCCGCGTCTGGCGGAAGAATATGCGGAAAGGGACGCGAGCCCCTACTGGCGGCTGACGGCCTGGTTCTGGATCGGCTTTGCGGGCTGGCTCGTCAACGGCATCTTCGGACATGATTTTTACCGCATCTGGTGGCTGGGCCTGGCCATGAGCCACTTGGGCGTGATGATCGGCGCGGTGGTCAACGGCGCGGACCGGAATCCGGCCCGGCCGCCGCGCGGTACAAAGGGAGAAGGGAATGTTTGAATCCGCATCCTTGGGCAGATCCTATTCGTCCAAAGAATACAGCGCGCTCAAGGAAGAACTGCGCGGAAGGCTGTTCGCCGCGCAGCGTGGGGCGCGTGAGCGCAATGTGCCGGTGCTGGTGATCATTGAAGGCGTGGACGGCGTGGGCAAGGACGCGGTGGTCAACCTGCTGTCGGAATGGATGGACGCCAAGAATATCCGCACCCATACCTTCTGGCTGGAAACCGACGAGGAAAAGAAGCGTCCCGAAGCTTGGCGCTACTGGCGCGCGCTGCCGGGCAAGGGTGAAATGGCCGTCTTTTTCGGCGGCTGGTACAGCGAACCCATCCGAAAGCTCTGTTGCGGCGGTCTGAATGAGGACGACTTCAACCGGCGGATGCAGCTCTGGGCGCGGCTGGAGCGTTCTCTGGCCGCGTCGGGAACCCTGATCGTCAAATTCTGGCTGCATATCAGCAAGAAAGCTCATAAGGAGCGGCTGGAAGAGCGTCTGAAACACAAGAACCGCCGCAGCTTCACGCCCTACGACAAAAAGAGCGAGGAAAATTATGACGGCCTGGTCAGCGCGGCGGGCAAAGCCATCACCATTACCGACCGGGCCTATGCGCCCTGGACGCTCATCGACGCCTTTGACGCCAATTTTCGCAATGTGGCCGTGACCCGCGCGCTGACAGCGGCGTTGGACAGCGCCGTGGCCGCCCGCGACCTTTCGGCTCAGGCCTCATCCGCCGCGCCCGGCCAGACGTCTCCGGCGGACGGCGCCGGAGCGGAGCGGGGCGATGCCGCCGCCTTCAGCGCGCTGGACGCGGTGGACCTGAGCGGCGCGCGCGAGCACAGCGAGTACAAAAAGAAGCTGGCCGCCCTGCAGGAAGACGTCCGCGCCCTGACCTACAAAGCCTGGAAAGCGGGCATCTCCAGTACCCTGGTTTTCGAGGGCTGGGACGCGGCAGGCAAGGGCGGGGCCATCCGCAGGCTCACAGCGGGCATGGACGCGCGCATCGCGCGGGTGATCCCCATCAGTGCGCCCACGGACGAGGAACTGGCCCATCATTATCTCTGGCGTTTCTGGCGGCATGTGCCCATGGCGGGCTTTGTGACCGTCTATGACCGCTCCTGGTACGGCCGGGTGCTGGTGGAACGGGTGGAGGGCCTCACTCCGGCCGCCGACTGGAAACGGGCCTATGCCGAGATCAACGATTTTGAGGCCCAGTTGCGGGCTCCCCGCAATGTGGTGGTCAAATACTGGCTGCATATCTCGCAGGAGGAGCAGTTGCGGCGTTTCAGGGAGCGGGAAAACACCCCTTGGAAACAGTACAAGATCACGGACGAAGACTGGCGCAACCGGGAAAAGTTCCCGGCTTACATGGAAGCGGCGGAAGAAATATTCGCCCGCACCAGCACGGAAGACGCGCCCTGGCATATCGTACCGGCCGAGGACAAGAAATACGCCCGGCTTGAGGTGGTGCGCATCTACCGGGATACGCTGAAAAAGGCCCTCAAACGCGCTTGAAGAAAAAACATCAGGCAAATACAGGCCCCGGTCCTTCACTGGACCGGGGCCTGTCATTTATTCCTGCTCGAATTCGTCGTCGCGCGGCGGGCTTTCCCGGCGGCCGTGTTCCCGCAGCACGGCCATGGCCTCGTCCTTGGTGATGATCCGCCCTTTGCAGCGCGCATTCTGCAAACTGTTTTCCGGGCAATAGCCCAGTTGCACGCAGTTGGGTCCCGCACCCTCGAACAGGTCGGGCGCGGCCTGACGACAGAGGCGCAGCATCTTCCAGGCCAGATCGCGGATTTCATGCTGGGCGTTGCGGCAGCAGCGGATGGCGAACCAGTCCAGCAGGGCGTGGGCGTTCATGCCGATGATGGCCTTGAACTCCGTGGCCTGGGGCTTCAGATAACGCAGATTTTCCTCGGGCAGCCCGGCTTCCAGCCCGGCCTCGTACCACTGGCGGGTCAGATCGGCCAGATCCCGGCCGCTGAGCGTGGCCGTGCCGCCGCCGGGCAGGGCCACAGGCGCGGAAAATTCCGCCACCTCGCGCGGATAGACCACGGAAAAACGCCGCTTGCCGTTGAGCTCCGCCCGGCCGGACTTGATCAGGTAGGAAGCCAGTCGCTTGCGCACCAGTTGGGCCTCGGTCACGCGTGAGTAGCCCTCCACGCCGAAAAGGAAAAAGTCGAACTCCAGGGCGGCGCGGTGGCCGCTGGAGAGAATATTCTTCACGATCTGGCGGGAATAGGGCGAGGCCACGATGTCCTCCAGTTCGCGTTCGCTACGTACGAAGCGCGCCGCCAGATCCGTGTATATTCTGCCGCCGCCCGCGAGCAGCAGCACCTTGCCGTTGCCGGTATATTTTTCTTCAAGCATGGCCGCTTCCGTGTTGGGGTGCGCCCGCGTTCGGCGGGCATGGACTCAGCGCACTATAGGAAAAAGCCGGGGCAGCGGCAAGATGCGGCACGGGCGCGGGCCGCCGGGAATCGGATGAATCCATTCTGTTCCGCCGGGATGGAGGCGAGGGGAGAATGCTTCCGCCGCCGTTTTGGCGTGCGGGAAACGCCGTCCGCTCCAGGTCCTTCATTCGATGCCTTGGAAAAGCGCCCGCCCGACATTGCTTTTCGCGCAAAAGTGGGCTAGAGATTTCTCCGGTTCCGCCTTACCCCTGCGGAGGGGTAGCGAAGTGGCCGTAACGCGCTCGACTCGAAATCGAGTTATCGGTTAATAGCCGGTACGTGGGTTCGAATCCCACCCCCTCCGCCATATAGCAATTATATATCAATAAAGAGAGTTGGTTACATGGGTTGCCGGCTCTCTTTTTTTGTGACCTTTTTTGCCTGTACGCGAACGTCGCTGCGCACTGTGCAGTCGTTGGAGCGTCTCAATATGAAGCGTGTTCTATCCGCATGAGCCATCCACTACCAAGCGCGTTTTGCCGCTGCCCGGATGCATCAGCAGGCCGTGGACCAGAATATCGCGCGGAAAGGCCGGATGGTGCGGAGCAGTTCCACCACGTCACGGACGTTCTGTTCCGGGTCGGTGTGCGGGTCCAGATAGGTTTCCAGGGGGCCGCGCATGGCCTCCACGGCCTCTTCGCTGATGCCCCGGCGGCGCACCCTTTCCAGCAGGACCGCTGAGGAGGCGTGGGTAAAACCGCAATCCTCATGTCCCACAACCACAATTTCTTCAATATCCTGCATAAATATGGCCACCAGCAGGCTGATGATCATGGTTCCCTGCGGCGTGCCGATGATGTTGCCGGCGTTGCGCAGCACCACGGCGTCGCCGCGTCGGATGCCCAGAGCGGGCTCTACCATTTCCACCAGGCGGGCATCCATGCAGGTGAAGATGGCGCAACGCTTGCGCGGAGTTTTTTCCAGGCTTGCGGCGGCCAAGTGCCGGACCGGACCCTCTTTTTCGCTGACGCGCTGATTGTGAACCAGAATATCCTGTAATAGTGCGGGCATAGTATTTCCTATTAAAAAACTGTGATTATAGGGCGGGTCATACCCAAGGCGGGGAGCGGCAGCTTTCAGATTTTTACATGGGAATATTCATTTCCTGCCGGAGGTGGCGGGATATCCGAACATGCCCGGTCTTCGCACGAAGTGGCCAGCGCGGGTTGAGGGCGAAAAGGCGATCGGGGACAGCCGCGTCAGCGGTTCCAGAGGGCCAGCAGCGGCCGGGCTTGGAGCAGTTCTTCCAGGGGCATGTCCACTTTTTGCGCTCCGGCGGCGCCGGGTGCGACCTGATAGGGTTGAAAGTTAATGCGAATGCCTTCGGGCGTGAGGGTCAGGCTGGAGAAATTTTCCACCAGGGGCGCGGTGCCGTCCTTGAGCGCCTGGGTCAGATGGCCGCCGCTGAAACGGCGGGCCAGTTCCTGACGGGACCAGGCGGACATCAGGTTGAGGGCGGTTTCCGGCGCTTCAAACAGGTCCACCAGACCGAGCCGCTGCCCTGTGATCAGGCTGTAATTGAGCGTCATGATGTCCAGATTGCCCGCGCCGCCGGTGTAGTTCCAGATTTCAAAGGTGATGCTCACCGCCGCGCTGGACGGCCAGGACACGCTGTAGGAACCCAACAATTCGAAGGCCGGACCCGCGTCGTCATCCCGGAGGCCGGGCAGACCGAACACGCTGATGTCCAGATGCGCCTCAAAGGCGTCGGCAATGCCCGTGACCCATTGGCGGATATCCGCGTCAATGTCATTGTTGCCCACAGAGGGGTAATTAATGCTGATTTCGGCCTTGCCGCCGTGTTCCGCCGGGGCGTCCGGCAGGGGCCGCTGGAGCAGGTGGTCAATGACCCCGGGCCGCCGCGAACCGGAAATTTCGGCCGCGGCTGCTTCCTTGCCGGTGGGATCGTCGCTAATGCCGTCCGTCGGCGTGTCAGCCGGGGGACTGGTCGGGGGTAGGGAAGCGGCCGCAAGCGCACCGCTCAACACGTCGAACGTAACGGGCAGGGCCCGGGCCGTGGTCGCCGACATCCAGAAAAACAGAGCCGCCAGAAGACAGCAAAATACGCGAGGCATGGACAATGACCTCATCACAGAGCACGACCCGGCGTCCGGGCGGCATGTCAGTCGTTGGAAACAGGGGCCTGCGGCCAGATCAGGGCTTCGGGACCGGCGGCGGCCAGTTCCGCCAGGGGCATGTCCACACGCTGCGGCCCGGCGGACCAGGGCGCGACCTGATAGGGCTGGAATTCGATGCGCAGGCCCTGAGGCGTCAGGGTCAGATTGGCGAAATTGCGCAGGTCCGGGGCCACGCCGTCCCGGATCATGTCCTCATCCGCATCCTCGCCCAGAGTGCGGGCGAGTTCTTTCCGGGACCATGCGGACATCAGTTGCAGAGCCTTTTCCGGATTCTTGAACATATCCGCCAGATCCAGACGCCGTCCCGAGCGCAGGTCGTAATTCAGACAGGTGATTTCCAGATTGCCGTGGGCGCCGCCGGTATAGCTGTAGACATTGAAGGTCACGCTGGCCACGCCTTCGGACGGGCGCGAAAGTTCGAACAGGCCGGTGAGATCCCACATGCCGTAGCTGGAGGGCTTTTCCCCGTCCGGGCCTTCGTCGGCCTTGCTCACTTCTTCCTCGTAAGCGTCGGCCACGCCCGTGGCCCAGCGGCAGATGTCCGCATCCACTGCGGTCTGGTTCAGAACCGGATAGTACAGACTGAGCGTCGGTTTGCCGTCGCCGCCGCGCTGGATGCGCTCATTGACCACGCCGGGGTACACGGCTTGTTCAGGCGCGCTGTTTTCCTCGTCCGGCGCGACGGAATCAGCCGGGGACGGCGCTTCTTCGGCTGCCGCGCACAGCGACGGAGCCGCCGGGAGGCAGACACAGGCCAGCAGCGCGGCCAGCAGCCATCCCGCCAGCGTCGACGGGATGCCCGGTATATGGCTAAAAACGCGGGACATGACGTACCCTCTTCAAATTGTTCCAGCGTCCGCTCTCTCGGATGCCCGGCCGCGCAAGCACAACGTTTTTGCGCGGCCGGGCACCGGAGCGGGCGTGTTGCGACTTTGAGGATATATGGTCTCAAAGTCAATCCACGCTAGACTTTGAATCCCAGGCGCAACTGCCAGACCTTGCGCCAGTTCCTGAGCATCAGCACCGCGGCTAGGGCCAGGTAGACCTGGGCGTAAAAATAATGCAGGCGCAACGGATCATGAGGCAGACCCAGCATGGCCTCCAACTGCACGTCATACAAGGGCGAAAGCAGTTGGGCCGTGAAGAGCACCAGGAGCCAGAAGGCCTCGCGCACGTGCAGGCGCAGATCCAGCAGCAGGGCGACCGCGAAGATCGACTGCCCGGCGGTCAGTAATATTTCCTGAAACTGGTGGGTGTCAAGATTTATGGAGGGGGAAAGTCCGCCCGAGGAAACAGCGTACACGCCGGGGATCATGCCCACCAGCAGGGTCCATTGATTGAGCTTGGAGGAAAGCAGACTGCCCAAGGCCAGACCGGCGTTGCCCCGGAAGGCGAACATCAGGGCCACGATGAATTCCGGCGCTTCCGACGCGATGGGCGCGAGCCACTGTACCAGCAGGAATTCGTTGACGCCCAGCATCTTGCCGCTGGCCACCAGACTTTCGCTGAACGGCTCGGCATTGCAGAGAATCACCATTGCCGCGAAAATGAAAATGCCGATTACAGTGCGCAGTCGCGATTTCTTGGGCAGTTGGGCCAGCACGGCGGCCGGGCCTTCAGGCTCTTCTTCCTCGCACGGACGGCGGGCGATAATCCAGATGTACCAGGCGTAGATGGCCAGAAAGACCACGCCGTCCATCCAGGTCAGCGAACCCTTGAGCGGGATCAGCAAGGCGTAGAGGGTGGCCATGCCCAGAAAGAGCACGTCCGTGCGTTTGTCGTCGTGCAGGGCCACGGCCGAATGGAAGCGCCCGGCGAAGATCAGCACGATGGCCGACCAGCCCACGCCGATGAGCAGCCGGTTGGCCCCGGTCATATTCGCGATGGCGTAGTGGGAATAAGCGCTTTCCGGATGCTGGCCGGCCATCCAGGTGAAGTACATGTCCACCGCGTATTCCGGCAGCACGGCGATGAAGGCCACCACGGCCACGGCCACAGCCTGGGGAATGTCCATCTGGGCCACTTCACAGGCCCAGGTCAGCAGGAAGGAAGCTCCCAGAATGGCCAGACCCGAAAGCAGGGCCACCCAGAGCGGCGAAATGTCCGGGTGCGCGAAACGCAGGGCCAGACCCGGCACGGTAAGCAGTACCGCCAGAAGATACGGGCGCAAAGCGCGGAATGACATGACGTCTCCTTGGGCAAAAGATGCGCGGCGTGCAGGCGCGAAGCCGCGGGAAAAAACGACCCTGAAACAAAAAAAAAGACCTTGGCATTGCTGCCAAGGTCTCACTGATCGGCGTGGCCGACGGCGGTACCAGACCAAAAGGTCATGCTGTTGATACCGCCCAGGTTTCTAAGAACCTAGTTACTCCCCTTGAGTAACGTCACTATATCCATGACCACCAGGTCTGTCAAGGCGGTTAAAGTGGGGTTCAGTGCGGACGCATTTAA
The DNA here is from genome assembly GCF_009696265.1 of Desulfovibrio porci. NCBI lineage: Bacteria > Pseudomonadati > Thermodesulfobacteriota > Desulfovibrionia > Desulfovibrionales > Desulfovibrionaceae > Desulfovibrio > Desulfovibrio porci. The sequence continues at coordinate 148,285 of NZ_VUMH01000003.1, read as the reverse complement.
CGGGTTTTTATTGATTGATCTACCCTGGACACAGCTCCGGTTTACTCCTCGCCGGACGGTTCGGCGAAGGCCGCCTCCGGGGACTTTTTCCGCTCCAGGCATTCCTTGCGCAAGGTGATGAACAGGGAAAGCGCGGTCAGGGCGATGAAAAACCAGCAGATGGGCGTGCTCCAGAGAATGCTCACGTCGCCGTGGGAAATAAGCAGGGAGCGGCGCAGATTGTCCTCAAAGAGCGGGCCGAGAATGAAGGCCACCAGAAAGGGCGCTTCCGCGATGTGATGCCTGCCCATATACAGGCCTACCAGACCCATGCAGAGCAGCGCCAGGATGTCGAAGGCGTTATTGTTGATGGAGAACGCCCCGAACAGGCAGATGCAGAGAATGGCCGGAAAGAGGACCATTTTTGGCGCTCTGGTGATTTTGTCGGCGCTGCGCAGGCAGAAAAAGCCGGAGATCAGCAGAAAGAGCGAACTCAGAATGATGCCGAAGTACAGCGCGTAGACCAGGGGCAGATTTTCCTCGAAAAGCAGGGGGCCGGGCGTGATATTGTGCATCATGAACGCGCCGAGCATCACGGCGGTGACGATGTCGCCGGGCACGCCCAGCGAGAGCAGGGGAATCAGGGTGGCCCCGCACACGCCGTTATTCCCGGCCTCGGCGGCGGCCACGCCTTCCAACTCGCCCTTGCCGAAGTTGGCGGACCGTTTGGAGTAGCGGCGGGCCTCGCTGTAGGAGAGATAGGCGGCGGGCGCGCCGCCTATGCCGGGAATGGCCCCCATGACCACACCGATAAGGCTGCCCCGGCAGATGGAGGTGAAGCAGCGTTTGAAATCCGCCCACTTCAGGCGGCGTTGCCCCATGTCTGCCTGAATGACGGGCCGCGGCTTCGGGGAGGTAGCCCGGATGATTTCAGGGATGGCGAACAGGCCGATGAGCAGGGGGATGAAGCTGAATCCGGCCATCAGATTCACGTCGCCAAAGGTCATCCGGCCGGTGCCGAAGACAATGTCCATGCCCACGCTGGCCAGCAACAGACCGAAGCAGGCCGAGACAAATCCCTTGAGCAGGGACGATCCGGACAGTCCGGCCACGATGGTCAGGGAAAAGCAGATCAGGGAAAAGAATTCCGCCGGTCCGAAACGCAGGGCGAAGCTGGCGATCATGCCGGTGCAGAAGATCAGGGCCAGATTGGAAACCATGTCCGCGAAACAGGAGGCGTACAGGGCCATGTACAGGGCCTGTCCCGCCTTGCCCTGCCGGGCCAGGGGATAGCCGTCCAGTACGGTGCAGGCGGCGGCCGCCGTGCCCGGCGTGCGGATCAGGATGGCGGAAATGGAGCCGCCGTACATGGAACCCTTGTAGATGCCCAGCAGAAGCATCAGGGAGGTGACGGGGGGCATGTAAAAGGTGAAGGGCAGGGCCAGGGTCACGGCCATGGCCCCGGTCAGTCCGGGCAGGGCCCCGATGATCACGCCGCCGAGCATGCCGCCGAACAGGGCGAGAATGTTTTCCACCGAGGCGATGAGGTGCAGGCCTTGTTGCAGAGCTTCCAGCATGGGCGTCTCCTGATGCGGCGCGCGCCGGTTTTAGGGCAATTTCACTTTGAAATGCTCTGACGCCGCGCATGGCGCGGCGCTCCGCGACGCCGGAGTAGCCGCAATTCACTTGCGGGCATTTCAAGTGTTAACTGCGTTAAAGAAGGGATTGCAATATGCCCAGCGGCACGGGCACGGCGGCGATGCGGACAAAAAAGACATAGAGCGCCGCAATGAGGATGCAATCCACCAGCAGCAGGCGCGGCCAGTTCCGCTCGCCGCAGAGCAGGGCAAAGGCCGCGTAGAGAATAAAGCCGCCCAGCACCATGCCCACTTCGTCGATGAAGAAATAAAAGAGGAAGAGCAGTCCGTAGGCTGACAGGGCGTGGAGCCGGTCGCCGGACGCGGTTGCGGGCGTCGCCGTTTTTTTCATGGCGGAGGCCGCGAGACGGCGCAGACGCAGATATTTCCAGGCCGCGTTGGCTGTCAGCAGCAGCGAGGCGCACAGGCCCGCCATGGCGATCCAGGAGGGATAGGCAGCCGGTGAAAGCTGGCCGGGATCGTGGGAATGGGGAACTTCAATGCCCATGGGAATGAGCGCGAAATAGACCAGGCAGAAAAAAATCGAGAGGGTCAGCCCCAGGGTCAGGTCTTTCCGTACAGCGTGCATAGGGCCTCCGGTGGCGGCGGGGGCGGCCGTTACGCCCCCGTCCGCATTTAAAGCATGTCAGGGAGTCCGGGCGGTCATGCTTACTGGATGATCAGGTCCAGCGCCTGGCCCAGTTGTTCGAACTTGTTGACCTGATCCCGCACAAAGGCTTCGGTTTCGGCCGGAGACAGGATGTCGGGAATGGCTCCCATGTTTTCCGTGGGTTCAATCCATTCCTTGTTGGTCTTGACGCCTTGCAGAGCCCGCACCCACGCGTCCACGGCCTCTTGCGGCATGCCCTTGACGCCGTACAGGGCGTTCCAGCCCAGAATGTTTTCCAACTGCGGAAAACCGGCCTCGCGCGCGGTGGGAATGTCCGGATACCTGGGCAGGCGCTTGTCGGTGGTCACGGCTAGGGCGCGCAGACTGCCGCCTTCGCCGATCTGGTCGAAGGTCGCCGCCAGATTGATGGTTCCGAAGTCCACGTGTTTGCCCAGAATGGCGTTTTTGCCCGCCGCGTCGCTCTGGAAGGGCACGCTTACCGCGCCGTCCTTGCCAAGGCCCACGGCGTGCAGCAGGGTGTAGGAGGCGATTTCCTGAATGTTGAGAGCTCCGGCCGTGCAGAATGCCAGCTTGCCGGGATTGGCCTTGATGGCGTCGGCCAGGTCTTGCAGCGTTTTGTAGGGCGAATCCTTGTGGACCACGACCACCAGGGGGTTGAGGTCCAGCAGGCCCAGAAAGACGAAGCTGTCCCATTTGTACTGGATGGTCTTGTTCAGAGCCGGAATAATGGCCGCGTTGGCCACGCGCCCGATGAGCAGGGTCTGGCCGTCGGGCTTGCTGCGAAAGGCCACTGTGGTGCCGAGCACGCCCGCCGCGCCGGGTTTGTTGACCACCACCACGGGTTTGGCGAAGTCGTTCTTGACGGCGTTGGCCAGAATGCGGGCCGCCAGATCGCCCGCGCCGCCCGCGCCGAAGGGGCAGATGATGGAAATGGGGCCTTTGGGGTATTCGGCAAAGGCCGTGCCCGCGAAGCAGAGGGTCAGCAGGCTCAGGGTCAGGATGCGCGTGAATCGGTGCAACATGGCGGTTCTCCTTATGTGGCTGTGATAAGGCGGTTCATATTCAATGAGCGGCCCGTAAAAAATACAGATCCGGCGCGGCGGCGGGGCGCAGTTCAGCGGCCGGGCAGATGCGTCCGTTGTCCAGGTTAATGACGGTCACCGGCGCGGCGGCGGGGAAGATTTCCGGCGGGAGCGCCAGGGGCGCGTTTGCCGGGTTCTCTCCGGCCATATACAGCGCGATGGTTTCGCCGCCCTGACGGGTCCAGAGCCAGCGGCCCCGCGCTTCGCTTGTTTCCACGGGGCTCATGGGCCCATCGCCCCGGTTGAGCGCGGCGTGGAGATGGCCGATGACCCTGGCGGCCCGGCGGGGATTGCAGGTCGAATCCAATACGCCGTTGTGCACGAAATAGCCCCGGTCAATGTCCGTGAGCGTGTCGGCGAAGACCGTGACGCCCCGGTCGGCGGCGCAGAACAGGGCTTCCGCCGTGCGTTGCGCGACCCAGGCGTCGTTGCGCATGACTTCGGCGGGGTTGAAGCCGGTCAGGCGCAAATGCAGGGACGCGGGCAGGCCGCGCGCGGCGCAGGTCTCATGGGCAAAGGCCGTCAGGCTGCGGAGGTCGTCGTGGCTCATGGCCCGGAAAACCAGCCCCGTTCCTTCCAGTCCCTCAAACTCCGCCATGCCGGCGATGCTGTCGGCGTCTTTCATGGTAAAACCGTGGTTCATCACATGGTAATAGCGCCCGTCCGGCGCGCGATTGTCCTCATGCTCCCACATCCGGCTGAGCAGGACGGGCAGGGTCAGCTTTTGACGCAGTTCGCGCAGACCGGCGGCAAGCCGCTTCATTTCCTGCCCGCGGAAGCTGATTTCCCAGCGGGCCAGCAGGGCGGCGTTATCCAGAATGAGCTTCTGGTCGCACGGCGCGGGCAGGCCGTAGGAATAGAGCGTGAAGGCGTGCCCCAGTGGCAGCAGGTCGCGCATGCGCTGCCGGGTGGCGGCGTCGCGCAGGTCCTGGAGAGGAATGCGCAGATGGCGGACGCCCATTTCCCAGAGGGCCAGCAAGGGATAATCGTTGCGCACCCGCTTTCTGTCGAATTCATCCAGCGCGCCGCTGGGCGGAATGTCCACGCCTCGGGCCCAGCTCCGGCGCAGATCGAAACCCAGCGCGGCGTAGCGGTTGCGCGCGGGGGCCACCGGCTCCAGGAGCTCGGGGCCGGAGGACGCCGGAACGTCCGGGGCCACGCACGCGCCCCAGGTCCGGACCATTTCGCAGAGATGCCCGCGCTCGTGCACGTGCACCAGAAAGTAGCCCAGCTTGGCCGCGTCGTCGCGCCCGGCTTCGGTTGCCTCCAGGGCCGGCGGGGCCTGGAACATCTCGCTGTAGTCCTGACGCACAAAGGCGGTGGAGGGCAGAAGATAGTGGCGGGTTCCCTTCTCGCTCAGATACCAGAAATTGTGGACGTGCCCGCCGAACAGGCCTTCCACGCCGTAACGGGCCGTCAGATCCAGCAGCCAGGCGCGTTCCGGTTCCGCGATATTGTCGTAATGCTCGGCTTCGTTCCTTTCGTAGAGAAAGGGCGGATAGTGGGTGCAGATGAAGATCCGCCGGTCCGCATGGGCCTGGAGGTCGGCCTCCAGCCAGAGTTTCTGCTCCGCTTCGGCGGGCAGGCCGCTGTTCAGCAACTGCGAATTGATGACCACCATATGGATGTCCTGGTGGTCAAAGGAATAATAGTCCGCACCGAAGGTTTCCCGCCAGAGCCGAATGTAGTCTTCCGTAATGGAACCGGCCGGAGCCCAGGGCATGGGCTTGTCGCCGATGTCATGGTTGCCCGGCGTGAGGTACAGGGGGGCTTTCAGTTCCCGGACCTGAGCGTGAAAGCGCCGGGCCGCCCCGGCATAGAGATCCTTGACGGCGGGCACCGGGTGGATCAGGTCGCCCAAGTGGACCACAAAAGCCACATCCCGCCGGTTCAGGTCACGAACCACATGGCGCATGCGCCGGTTGGCCAGTTTGTTGACCGGGAAGGGCGAATTGCAGTCCCATTCGTCCTGATTGAGATGTGAGTCGGCAATAACGGCAAATGTCAGCAGCCGCTTGCCATAATCCGAAGCCTGCATGCCTGTCCTCCCGTGGGCTTGGGGCTGCCGCGCGCTCTGGGCGGCGGCGGGGGTAACGAAAAAACGCGTTTTTCGCGATATGCTCTTCACACCTGTCGCGACAGCGCAGGCGTGGCATTTCAATAGGAACGGAACAATTTTCTGCCGGAGACGCAAAAACTCTGCCGGTATTCGTACGGGCTCTCGTCGTAGGAAAAGGAGAGCATTTCAAGAAAGAGAACGGGCGCGCTTTCCGGCAGTTGCAGCGCGGCGGCCACCTCCGGCGTGGCGCTCACGGCGCTGCCCAGTTCATGGGCCGCCATGGTGGGCGTGGCGTAATCGTTTTCGATGATCAGGGTCAGGGCTTCCTGCTCAAAGCGGCGCGGGTCCGCTTGCGCCAAGCCCGGGAAACGGGCCTCCTCGAAATAGGAATGCACCAGCACAAAGGGACGGTCCTCAATGGAGATAAGCCGTTCCAGCCTGAGCAGGGACGTGCCCGTCGCCAGTTGCAGGTAGCGGCAGATGAAGTCCTGTCCCGGTTCCACTTCCGCGCGCAGGAAGGCGCAGCGCCGTTCCGGTTCGGGCGCGTCAAAGGCTGTATGGGTGCGGTAAAAACGATGGTTTTTGCTGCGGATGAAACTGCCCGCCACAAAGGTGCCCTTGCCCTGCACGCGGTGCAGAAAGCCGGCGAGAACCAGTTCCTGCAAGGCCTTGCGTACGGTGCCGACGCTTACGCCGTGCTCCTGGGCCAGGCGGCTTTCCGTGGGGATCAGATTGCCCGGCTGCCAGACTTTGTTTTCAATCTGGCGGCGCAGGCTCTGGCTGATTCTGGCATAGGCGGGCAGGTGGTCGTCGGCATCACGACGGGGTAAATAGCTGGGTTGGCTGTGTTGCATACTACGTCCTTGCATGCGGCGTCGGCGGAATATGACTGGTGGCATAAATTCATATATATGACTAGATGACTATAGCTTTGCGTACCTGCTTTTCCGGAAGGCTGTCAAGCGAAAACAGGGCCGTATGTGAAATTTTTTTCAATCGCGTGACTGACGTCCGGGTCGCGGCCGGAATCAGGCGGACTTGCCAGCGGGCCTGCCAGCGGCTAATAGAAAGGAGGAAATCCGGCCGCCGTATGCGGCCGGGGCGTGTATGAGATGCGCCGGACCGGCTTCAGCAAGCCCGGCCGCCGCGAGAGGAGCCTACAGTGAATATTATCTGCCCGCAGTGCGGCTTCAGCCGAGAACTGCCCGCCGACCGTCTGCCCGCCCGCGCGGTCATCGCCACCTGCCCAAAATGCGCCTGCCGCTTCCGCTTTTCGGCCGAGGCCGGAGTGCTGGAAACTCTCGACGCGCCGACGGCGCGCGCCGCCGCGCCCGGAGAGGACGACCCGCTGCCGCCCGGCGCCATTGTGCCGGGCCGTAGTCCGGAACATACGGCGGCCGAAACCGCAGACACGACGGAAGACGGCGGCGGGCGACGGACCGAGTCCGCGCCGGGACAGGCGGAACCGGAAGAAGAGGACATCCGCCGGACGGCCAGCAAGGCCTATGCCCGTGAAGCCGCCCGTCTTGAACCGGAGACGGAGCGGGACGCCGGGCACACTGTTGAGGCCAATCCCTGGGAAACGGCTCCCGGACGAAATGGCTGGCTGGCCGCCTTTTATCAGACGGTCATGCGGGTCATGTTCGCCGCGTCGCGCTTTTTCGGCGCGCTCAACCCGGAAGCCCCGCAACTGCGGGCCTTGAGTTTTTATCTTGTTGTCTGTGTTTTTCAGACGGTGGTGGAGCGCTTCTGGGGCGGCATGCTTCTGACCATCATGGCTCCCAGCGCGGCCACGGATCCGCAACTGGAAAAAATGCTGGCCCTGCTGGCTCCGCAGACCAATCTGGCCATGACCCTGCTGCTGCGCACTGCCCTGCTGGTCCTGCAACTCTATGTTTTCAGCGGTCTGGTCCATCTGGCCTACCGTTTCGTCGCTCCGGACCGGACCAGTTTTCCCCTGGTGTTCCAGGTCATGGCCTACAGTTCGGCCCCGGCGCTGCTCTGCGTCATTCCGGGCCTGGGTTCCCTGGCGGGCATGATCTGGGGGCTGGCCTGCATGGCGGTGGGCTGCCGCGCGGCCCTGCGCCTGAACTGGCCGCAGACCCTGCTGGGTTTTGTGCCGGTCTGCTTGGTGATGGCTCCCATGTTCCTGCAATTGCTCTCCGCGGTTCAAGCCTGAGGCTATGGGCATGGCCCGGTTCTGGCGGCGGTTTCGCTTTTTCTGGCATGAATTTCGCAAACGTCGGAAATATGGCGCGGCGATCCGGCCCGAGGGCATCCGTTCCCAGGCCGAGGAACTGGGCCATCTGGCGGAACTTGCCGGCAGAAGCGTGCCCCTGGCCGGGCTGGAGGCGCGTCATCTGGCGGAACTGGCACAGGCCATGGCGCATCTCGTCGAGATGACCCGCACCGCGGATTTCTGCCGTCTGTCGGCCGACAGACGCCTTGCCCTGCACGACAACCTGCGCGAAGCGCGGGAAAAATTGCTCGCCTCCGTACAGAAGGCGGGCCTAGCCTCGGAGAAACCGCAATGAAGCCCTTGCCCCGGCGGATACGCGTTTTGCTGTCGGGCCTGTTTCCGGCCCTGTTTCTGATCCCGTTTTTTGCGCTTGCCGCCGGTTGCGCCACCAGCCCGGACGACAGCCGTTCCTCCATATCGCTGGCCGGGGATTTCAGCACGCCCATCCAGATCCAGATCGACAATTTCGTGCGCCGCCAGCCTCCCGCCGTCTATGTGTCGCCGCGCGGTCGTCTGGACCATCGTCCGCGCGCGCTCTTCGTGCCCTTACGCGCCGTGCAGCAGATCGGCAACGCCGTGAGTTTCAGTGAAATGCTCTCACGCCAGGTCTGGCAGATCTGGCTCTCGCTCAATGCCTTCGAAGCTCTGGAATACGCGCCCGAGGCCGGTCCCTTTGACCGCTCGCGCGCTCTGGCCCTGGCCCGGCAGCGGGGGGCCGAGCTTCTGGTGGGCGGCTATATCAACCATTACATGGACGGCGGTTCCGGCGGCGACAGTTCCTTGTCCCTGGCCCTTGAAGTCTATGACGTGAAGACCGGCACCCAGCTCTGGTCCCTGGCGCAGGGCGGGATGATGGAAGCGCGCCAGGTGCATGATTTTTATCTCTTTTCCATCAAGGAACGCAATCCGGCGGACCCGTCGGGGCTCATCGCGCGCACTCTGGCCTGGGATATGGGCCGGGTGGTGCTGGCCTGGGTGGACCCGGCCGCCGCGCGCAAGCGTGACCCCTCCATGCTGGACAGCGTGTTCGGGCGGAAAGCCTTCTAGAGCAGATTCACTTTGAAATGTTGTACATTTCAAAGTGTAAAGACACGCCCACTCCGCCGTTTATCAGCGCAAAAGCTATGCTGTCGCTATCCGTAATGCGGCTGTGCCGCCTCGTTAGAGCGTTTCAAAATTAAAATGCTCTAACAGCCTATGATTTTTAGAAAAAATGGGCGCGTCCGTGAGGGCGCGCCTTTTGGCGTTGATTGCGGCCGGGAAACAGCGTGAAGCAGGGCGGGAGAACACGAAACAAGGAGATCAGCGTAAAACGACCGGTTCCGCGGGGCGGGTCCGGCCGAAAAACTCTGGGAAAAGAAGACGGAATCAGTTCTTGAGATGGCTTTGAGGCGTCACGTTCTCCTTGCTCAGAGAGGCCAGATCGTTTTCCTGAGCCAGATTGCGGTTCCAGGCGCGAATGGCCGCCCCTTGTGAGACGGACCACTGCTGTGAGGTCTGGCCGCAGGCGCAGACCACGCGCCAGACTTCCTGTCGACGGCCCGGCGGCAGCATGGATTCCAGATGGGCATTGGTGCCCCCGCAGGCAAGGCAGGGGCGAATGGTGTGCGGGTCAAGCTCTTTCATGGGCGAGACGATAGCAGCTTTGCCCCGGCTCCACAAGGGCGCGTATCCCCGTCGGCAGGGGGCAGGCATTTTATTTTCCTTGCAAAAAGCCTGAAGCCGGCGTGCTTTTCTCCTCTTCGCCTGCCTCCAAAAGGCGCGCCTTCTCTGGCACGCCGGGCGGACGCGCGCTGACGCTTTGCTGACGCTTTCCGGCGCAGAGTGACTTCACGGGCGGCAACGGACGTTGCCGGGAATAAACCCGTGATCCAGTCTGTGATTCAGGAGGTGCTATGCGTTATCTGCTTTTTCTGGCCCTGGCGGCCCTGCTGGCGGCGCCGGTGTCCGCCGCTGAAACGGCAAACCCGGCTCCGGGGCCAAAACCGTCGGCGTCGCCGGACGGCGTTCATGGGACTACCGGCATCGTGAGCACGGATACCGTCGCCAGGGCTTTGAACGCTCCCAACAAAAGCCCGGTGGTGCTGACCGGCCATATTGTGGAGCGCGTGCCCGGCAAGGCTGACAAATACCTGTTCAAGGACGAAAGCGGCAGCCTCATGGTGGAGATCAGCCATGAGGTCTTTGCCGGGCGGGAGATCACCCCGGAAAGCCGGGTGCGGTTGTTCGGAAAACTGAAAAAATATCCCAATAAACCGTTGCGGGTGGACGTGAGCGTTCTGCAATTGCTGCAATAGCGATTTTTCCCGCATCAATCATATTTATCCATCAGTTGCTTCAAAAAATTACCATCACTGATGGATCAGGAGGACACAATGCGTTATCTGCTTACCTTGGTCATGCTGGCCGTGCTGGCTGTTCCCGCTTACGCGGCGTTTGAAGGTCCCAATTCCGGTCAGAGCATGGGCGGTTTTCAGGGGCCCACCGGCGGCGTGCAGGCCGACACGGTGAAAAAGGCCCAGAGTTCCTGGGACGACGCGCCTGTGGTGCTCACCGGCAATATCGTGGAGCGCCTGGCCGGCAGCGACGACAAATACCTGTTCAAGGACGCCACGGGCCAGATCATCGTGGACATCGACCATGAGATTTTCGCGGGCCGCACCGTAACCCCCCAGACCAGGGTGCGCCTGTCCGGCAAGGTGGACAAGGACATGATGGAACCCGTCAAGATTGATGTGAAGGTTCTGGAAATTCTGAAGTAAGCAAGGGCGGAAACCGGGGCGGCCTGAGGCCGCCCCGGCCGGGCCCGGAGTATGCTCATGCGTGTACTGGCATTGCTGCTGTTATTGTTCTGCCTCGTGTTTCCGGCTGGGTCGGCGCGGGCCGCCGGATTTGAGGGGCCGGGCGTGTCGCCCGTGGTGACCCGCGCGGCGGACGTGCTGGACGCCAGGGATGACGCCCCCTGCGTGCTGGAAGGGCATATTCTGGAAAAGATTCCCTTCCGCAAAAACAGATATGTGTTCGGCGACGAGAGCGGCCGCGTGGTGGTGGAGATCGAAAACGACATTTTCGGCCACCTCACCGTCACTCCCCATGACCGGGTCCGCCTTATGGGGCATGTGGACTGGAGCCGCAAGCGTCCCAATGAAGTGGAAGTGGACGCTTTGGCCCTCATCGACTAAACTGACGGTGTAAATCCGCCGCAGGTGCGCCATGCCCGTCTCCCTTCTGCTCATTGAGGACAATGAGGACATCCTCGCCAATTTGTACGCCTATCTGGAACCGCTGGGCTATGAGCTGGATTGCGCCCGGCATGGCCGGGCCGGACTGGACATGGCCGTGCGGGGATGTTTTGACTGTATTGTGCTGGACATCATGCTGCCCGGCCTGGACGGCGTAAGCCTGTGCCGGATGCTGCGCGAGGAGCACCGCAGCGCCGTGCCCGTGCTGATGCTCACGGCGCGCGACACCGTGGCCGACCGGGTGCGCGGGCTGGAAGCCGGGGCTGACGATTATCTGGTCAAGCCCTTTGCCCTCAAGGAGCTGGAGGCCCGCATCCGGGCCCTGCTGCGGCGGGGCCGCCTGAACGCTTCGGGCGGTCCGGAGGGCAAGAGCGGTTTGGCGGCGGTGGAGGGCGTCTGGACCTTTGCCGATCTTACCCTGAACACGGTCCAGCACCGGGCCGTGCGTCAGGGCCGCGAACTGCGCCTGAGCCCCTCGGGCTTCCGCATTCTGGCCGAACTGATCCGCGTGGCGCCGGGCCTGGTCCGGCGCGAGGCTCTGGAACATCTGCTCTGGGGCGACGAAGCCCCCGAGGGCAGCGCCCTGCGCACCCATATCCATGAATTGCGGCGTGAGCTGGACAAGCCTTTTGCCGTGCCCTTGCTGCAAACCGTGCCGCATGTGGGCTATCGTCTGAGCCTCGCCCCGGAGGCTGGAGCGTGAAACAGCGCGCCAGCATCCGTCGGCGCATGCTGGCGGCCTTTGTGCTGCTGGCCCTGGGGCTGGGCCTGACGCTGGGTCTGGTGGGCCTGTTTTCCTACGACCGCCTGGGCGCGTACCTGGTGGGCTGGCACGCTCGGCCCGTTATGGAGGCGCTTATTGAGGCCGAACAGCGCGCCTGGGCGGCTGAGGACCGTGGCCGCCGCAACCTCTATTACGGCGAGGATCTGGCCGAGGCCATGCACTGGCGTTTTCTGGTGGGCAAACAGGTTCCCCCGGCCTGGGAAAATTTGCCCGACGGACTGCATTTTTTCAAACAGATGGAGGAATTCGTCCTCCTGGTCCGGCGCGACGGGGTGACGTACGCCCTGAGCGGCCATACCGGCGCGCTTCAGGCCTTGAAGACACGCCTGGGCGGCATGTTGCTGGCCTGCGCCCTGGCCGGACTGGCCGTGGCCGTAGTGCTGGCCGTCGTGCTCTCCCGCAGGCTCACCCGTCCGCTCAGCCGTCTGACCGAATCCGTGGAACACCGGGACCGGCGCGATCCCGGCGCGTTCACGCCCCTGCCGCCGGACCTTGTGGGTCTGGACGACGAAGTGGGCGTGCTGGCCCGCGCGCTGGCCGCGCGGGAGGCGGATCTGCGGGATTTTGTACGGCGGGAAAGTTTTTTCACCGGCGACGTGAGCCATGAACTGCGCACGCCGCTCACAGTCATGCAGGGCGGTCTGGAAATTCTGGAACTGCGTCTGGCCGCGTTTCCCGATCCGGCGGGCGCGGAACTGGCCCCGGTGGTGGAGCGGCTCTCGCGCACCACGGCGCGCATGTCCGCCACGGTGCGCACGCTGTTGCTGCTGGCGCGGCGGCCCGAGGATATTGAGCGCGAGCCTCTGGACCTTGGCTCCGAGCTGCGCGGCCTGATCCGGGAATGCACGCGGAGCGGGATGCTGCGCCTCACCGCTCTGGAGAAAGAATGCCCGCCGGAAGCGGACGGGCCTGTCCTGCTTTTCGCGGATATGGCGTCTGTGGTGTGGAGCGTGGGCCAGAAGGAGCTCGCGGCCATTGTCCTCAAAAATTTGCTGGACAACGCCTGCCGCTACACGGAGAATGGCCGCGTTTATCTGCGTTTGACGCCGGGAATGCTGGAAGTCCGCAACAGCGGCCACATTCCCGAAGATCTGGATATTTTCGCGCGCGGGGTGCGCGGCATGCGGACGGACGGCGTGAGCGGTCCGGCCCGGCAGACGCGGGAACGCGCCGCCGGTTTCACCGGTGCGGCCGGTCCCGTCAATCCGGCGGGGTCAGCGGGCAGCGGTCTGGGGCTTTCCCTGGCTTTGCGGGCCTGTGAACATCTGGGCTGGCGGCTGGAGCGCGGCATGGCCGCGCCGGAGGAAACCGTGTTCCGCGTGCATTTCCCCCCGGTTCCCGCTGCGGAAGGAGATGAAGAGTGAAGGCATGGGCGCAACGGAATACGGGCCGTCGCCGTATCTATATCTGGCTGGCGCTGGCCCTGGCGGCGCTGTTGATCGTCTGGCGTCTGTTTTTCGCGGGCGGCCCGGCCCGGCCCGGCATGAGCATGGACGCGCCGCCGGTGCGTGTGGCCACGGCCGTGGCGCAGGATGTGCCGCATTTTCTCAACGGTCTGGGCACGGTGACGCCCTCCAGCGACGTTCTGGTCAAAAGCCGGGTGGACGGCCAACTGGTCCGCCTGCACTTTCAGGAAGGCCAGCGCGTCAAGGCCGGCGAGCTGCTGGCGGAAATCGACCCCCGGCTCTTTCAGGCGGCTCTGGACGAGGCCCAGGGCAATCTGGCCAAGGATCAGGCCCAGCTGGACAACGCCCGCCGCGACCTGACGCGCTACGCCAAGCTGGCCAAGGGCGACTTTATCGCGGCCCAGCAGTACGAGACCCAGCGCGCTCTGGTGCGCCAGTACGAAGGCACGGTGGAGGCGGACAAGGCCGCCGTGGATTCGGCCCGCCTGCAACTGGAGTACAGCCGGATCACCGCGCCCGTGGGCGGTCGGCTGGGCCTGCGCAACGTGGACGAGGGCAATCAGATCAAAAGTTCGGACAGCGACGGCCTGGTGCGCATCACCGAGGTCAGCCCCTGCGACGTGCTCTTTACCCTGCCGGAAAGCCAGGTGCCTTTGGTGGCGCAGGCCTTGCGGCAGCGCGAGGAAAATCCCTCCCTGCCGCCCCTGCCCGTGCAGGCCTGGGACAGGGAGCAGAAGCATCTGTTGGCCGTGGGCGCCCTGCTGCGCCTGGACAACCAGATCGACGCGGCCACGGGCACGGTCAGGCTCAAGGCCCGTTTTCCCAATCAGGACGAAGCGCTTTATCCCAACCAGTTCGTCAACGCCCGGCTGATGGTCCGCATGCTCAAGGATGCCGTGACCATTCCGGCCTCGGCGGTGCAGCTGGGCTCGCGCGGTTCCTACGTCTATGTGGTGAGCAAGGACGACAAGGGCGACGATATCGCCCACGTGCGCGAGGTGACGCCGGGCATCAGCACGGACCGGCTTACGGTCATCGACAAGGGCCTGAAGGCCGGGGAAGTTGTGGTGGTGGACGGCCTGGACCGGCTGCGCGGCGGCATCAAGGTCAAGGTGGCGGCGACGGTGGAGACGCCGAAGGCGGAGCCGGTGGAGTAGAGGGTTCCGCCGGATTGGCGGTTAGTTTTTAGGGGCTTGTCGCCCGGACGGGGTTTTGTGTGCCTGCGGGTGCGCGATGTTGCGTCACGCTGTGGCTTGGGCCGCCTCCGGCGCGGGCAGGGGGCGGGTTATGGGGCTGCGCCCCCTCCTCCGCCCCCTTGCAACCCCCCGGAGCACCCCCCGCCAGGCTTTCCAACGCTCTCATTCCGCGAGGGCTGCGCGGCATTTGCTGCGGGAGCTTCCCTCGCCATGCTTGCGCAGGCTCGGGTGATCTCTCTTCGCGCCGCGCAATGCCATCCGCTGACGGTCGTTGAGAAGGAGATGCTCAGCCGTTGGATGTTGATACGCGGCGCTTAGGGGGCGTAGCCCGCACGCGGGCAAGCCCCGCCCCGCGCCGGGAAGGCGGCCCAAACTCGAGCGGAGCGGAAAACGCCGCGCCCCAAGGGCGAAGCATTCCTCGTCCGCGCGTCAGCCCCCTTGTTGCCCGCACCGGAGGCGGCCCATCGCCAGACTGGCGAAGAACCTTGTGCCCGGAGGGCGCAACATAAAAAGTTTGCGACAGGCCGATTACAGCCGTCGGGGATGTGACGCCTGAAATCTCAGCGACAAGCCCGTTCTTCTTTTGAGCGGGTAAGGTGCATGTACGATGAACCTCTCCCGCATCTTTATCCTCCGCCCCATCGCCACCTCCCTGCTGATGGTGGCCCTGCTGCTCTCGGGCCTGCTGGCCTACCGCTCCCTGCCGGTGGCGGCCCTGCCGCAGATCGACTATCCCACCATCCAGGTGCAGACGCTCTATCCCGGCGCGTCGCCGGACGTCATCGCGGCGGTGGTCACGGCTCCGCTGGAGCGCCAGTTCGGCATCATGCCCGGCCTGGTGCAGATGAGTTCCCTGTCCTCGGCCGGGGCCTCGGTCATCACCTTGCAATTCGACCTTTCCATCGCCCTGGACGTGGCCGAGCAGGAGGTGCAGGCGGCCATCAATGCGGCGGACAACCTGTTGCCCGGCGATCTGCCCAATCCGCCGGTCTACAACAAGGTCAACCCGGCGGACCCGCCCATCGTCACCCTGGCCGTGACCAGCGACGCCATGCCCCTGACCCGTCTGGAAGACCTGGTGGACACCCGCCTGGCGCAAAAGATTTCGCAACTGCCCGGCGTGGGTCTGGTCACGCTGTCCGGCGGGCAGCGCCCGGCCGTGCGCGTGCAGGTCAACCCCAAGGCCCTGGCAGGTGCGGGCCTGACCCTGGCCGACGTGCGCTCGGCCATTGCCTCGGCCAACGTCAACGACGCCAAGGGCAGCTTTGACGGGCCGGAACGGGCCAGCACCATCGACGCCAACGACCAGCTTTCCTCGGCCCGGGAATACGCCCGGACCATCATCGGCTACAAGGACGGCGCACCCTTGCGCCTCACGGACGTGGCCGATGTGCTGGAGGGCGCGGAAAACGCGCGTCTGGCCGCCTATGTGGCCGCGGCGGGCGCGGACGGCAAGGATTCCTTCCGCCCGGCCATTGTGCTCTCGGTGCAGCGCCAGCCCGGCGCCAACGTCATCAGCGTGGCCGACAGCGTGACCCGCCTGCTGCCCGTACTGCAGCAGACCCTGCCCGGCAACGTGGAGGTGCGCGTGGTTACGGACCGCACCACCACCATCCGCGCCACGGTGCATGACGTGCAACTGGAACTGCTGCTGGCCGTGGCCTTGGTTATCTGGGTCATCTGGATTTTTCTGCGCAATGTGGAGGCCACCATCATCCCGGCCCTGGCAGTGCCCCTGTCTCTGGTGGGTTCGCTGGGGGTCATGTATCTGGCCGGATTTTCCCTGAACAATCTCACGCTCATGGCTCTGGTCATCGCCACCGGTTTTGTGGTGGACGACGCCATTGTGGTCATTGAAAACATTTCCCGCTACCTGGAGCAGGGCGAGCGGCCCCTCCAGGCCGCACTCAAGGGCGCGGGCCAGATCGGCTTCACCATCATCTCCCTGACCATCTCCCTGGTGGCGGTGCTCATCCCGTTGCTGTTCATGGGGGATGTGGCCGGGCGGCTGTTCCGCGAATTCGCCGTGACCTTGGCCGTGACCATATTGATTTCTGCGGTGATCTCCCTCACGCTCACGCCCATGCTCTGCGCGGTCATGCTGCGGCCCGAGCGTCATGCCGGGGAGAAGGAGGCGGGCCGCTTTTTCAGCCGTCTGCTGCTCTGGTACGAGCACCGGCTGGACTGGGTTTTCGCCCACCAGCGCCTGACCCTGGGCGTGGCCCTGGGCACCCTGGCGCTCACCGTGATTCTGTATATCGTGGTGCCCAAGGGCTTTTTTCCGGTGCAGGACACGGGCGTGATCCAGGGCATTGCCGAGGCCCCGCAGGATACCTCCTTCGCGGCCATGGCCGGACGCCAGCGTGAACTGGCGGACATGATCCTGCAGGATCCGGCCGTGGAAAGCGTGGTCTTTTTCGTGGGTGTGGACGGCATCAACCAGAGTCTGGGCACCTCGCGTCTGACCGTGGAACTCAAGCCGCTTTCCGAGCGCGACGCCCGCGCCCCGGCCATTGCCAAGCGGCTCATGGCGCGGGCCGCGCACCTGCCGGGGCTGACCCTGTATATGCAGCCCGTGCAGGATCTGACCATTGAGGACCGTGTCTCGCGCACCCAGTACCAGTTCACCGTGGAGGCTTTGAACCGGGAGCAGTTGCAGGCCTGGGTGCCGCGCGTGGTCCAGGCCTTGTCCGAACGGCCCGAGCTGGAGCACGTGACCAGCGACCTCCAGAAGCCGGGGCGCATGGCCTGGCTGAACATCAACCGTGACGCGGCCGGGCGGCTGGGCATCAGCATGTCGGACATCGACAACGCCCTCTACGACGCCCTGGGCCAGCGTCTGATATCCACCATCTTCACCCAGACCAACCAATACAAGGTGGTGCTGGAGGTGGCCCCGCGCTTCCGCCTGGGCCCGGCGGCCATTGAGAACATCCATGTGCGCGGTTCTTCGGGCGATCCCGTGCCCCTGACCAGCATCGCCACGCTGGAGGAGCGCCCGGCCCAGCTTTCCATCGCGCGCCAGGGCCAGTTCCCGGTGGCCACCATTTCCTTCAACGTGGCCCGCGATTCCTCGCTGGGCGCGGCCGTGAACGCGGTGCTGGCTGTGGAAAAGGAGCTGGGCCTGCCCCCGGCTCTGCGCACCCAGTTCCAGGGCGCGGCCCAGGCCTTTCTGTCCTCCACGGACAACCAGATCTGGCTGATCCTGGCGGCCATCGTGACCATGTACATCGTGCTGGGCGTGCTTTACGAGAGCTACATCCACCCGGTGACCATCCTTTCCACCCTGCCTTCGGCCGGGGTGGGGGCCTTGCTGGCTCTGCTGCTGGCGGGCATGGAACTGGGTGTGGTGGGCATCATCGGCATCATCCTGCTCATCGGCATCGTCAAGAAAAACGCCATCATGATGATCGACTTCGCCCTGGAGGCCGAACGGGGGGAGGGCAAGCCGCCGCTGGCCGCCATCCGTCAAGCCTGCCTGCTGCGCCTGCGGCCCATATTGATGACCACCATGGCCGCCCTGCTGGGGGCTTTGCCTCTGATGATCGGCTGGGGCATGGGCGCGGAGCTGCGGCGGCCCCTGGGCGTGACCATGGTGGGCGGCCTGATCGTGAGCCAGGTGCTGACGCTCTTCACCACGCCGGTCATCTATCTCTGGTTTGACCGCATGAGCCTGCGTCTGCGCCATAAGTCCACGCAAGGCACGCGGCCCGTGGAGGAGGGCGCATGAGCGCGCCCGGCGACGCCGACAAGGCGGGCGGGGGAAAGCGCCGCCGCTTTGGGCCGGAATTCATTCCGCTGAATATTTCCGCGCCGTTCATCCGGCGGCCCGTGGCCACCACGCTGCTGACCATCGCCATAGCCCTGGCCGGTATGGTGGCCTTCGGCCTGCTGCCCGTGGCTCCGCTGCCTGAAGTGGACTTTCCCGTGGTGGTGGTGCGCGCGCGCATGCCCGGCGCCAGCCCGGAAACCATGGCCGCCACCGTAGCCACCCCATTGGAGCGGGCCCTGGGGCGCATCGCCGGGGTCACGGAAATGACCTCTTCCAGCAGCCTGGGGTCCAGCAACGTGATTTTGCAGTTTGATCTGGACCGGGACATAGACGGCGCGGCCCGCGACGTGCAGGGGGCCATCAACGCGGCCCGTTCAACCCTGCCGACCATGCCGTCCAATCCCTCCTACCGCAAGGTCAACCCCTCGGGCGCGCCGATCATGATTTTGTCCATCACCTCGGACGTGCTGACCCGCGCCCAGCTTTACGATGCGGCCTCCACAGTGCTGGCCCAGAAGATTTCGCAGATTCCCGGCGTGGGCGAGGTCACCGTGGGCGGCGGAGCCCTGCCCGCCGTGCGGGTGGAGGCCATCCCCGACGCCCTGAACCGCGCGGGAGTGAGCACCGAGGACGTGCGCAAGGCCCTGGCCGCGGCCAACGCCTTTCTGCCCAAGGGTATGCTGGAGAACGACAAAAATTTCTGGTTGGTGGGGGCCAACGACCAGCTTTTGAAGGCCGACGACTACAAGCCGCTGATCGTGGCCCAGAAGGACGGCAGGACCATCCGCCTCTCGGACGTGGCCCGGGTGGAGGATTCCTCGCAGGACGTGCGCAACATGGCCGTGGCCAACGGCAAACCGGCCATCTTGCTGATCGTCTTCCGTTCGCCCGGCGCCAACATCATCGAGACTGTGGACCGGGTCAAGGCCATGATGCCGCAATTGCGCTCCTGGCTGCCGGAAAGCGCGGACCTGACGCTGCGCATGGACCGCTCCCTGACCATCCGCGCCTCTTTGCGCGAAGTGGAAAAGAGTCTCATGCTGGCCATGGGCCTGGTGGTGCTGGTGACCTTTCTGTTTCTGCGCAACGCCAGAGCCACCAGCATTCCGGCCGTGGCCGCGCCGGTCTCGCTTATCGCCACCTTCGGGGTCATGTATCTTTGCGGCTACAGCCTGGACAATCTCTCGCTCATGGCGCTCACCGTGTCCACGGGTTTTGTGGTGGATGACGCCATTGTGGTGCTGGAAAATATCGTCCGCCGTCTGGAAATGGGTGAAAGCCCGTTGCGCGCGGCCCTGCGGGGGGCACGCGAGGTGGGCTTCACCGTAATGTCCATTTCCATTTCTCTGGTGGCTGTGTTCACGCCCATTTTGTTCATGGGCGGCATTGTAGGGCGGCTGTTCCGGGAATTTTCCGTGGTGCTGACCACGGCGGTGCTGGTGTCCATGCTGGTCTCCCTGACCACCACGCCCATGATGTGCGCCAAGCTGCTGCGTCCCTTCGACGTGGACCTGGCCCGGCGCAAGGAGCGCCTGCTGCGATCCCGCACGGGCTTTTTGAGCCCGCTGCGGCAATGGTGCACGCGCGTGGGCCAGGCCTGGGGCGGCATGCTGGCGGGCATGCAGCGCGGCTATGCCGCCAGTCTGGCCGTGGTGCTGCGCCATCCGCGCCTGACCATCCTTTCGCTGCTGCTGGTCATCGCGGGCAACATCTGGCTGTATATCGTGGTGCCCAAGGGCTTTTTCCCCCAGCAGGACACCGGGGTGATCATGGGCGGCATCCGGGCGGACCAGAGCGCCTCCTTCCAGGCCATGCAGGTCAAACTGGAAAAACTGGTCAACGTGATCCGCGCGGACCCGGCCGTGGAGCAGGTTTCGGCCCATATTTCCGGCGGGCGCGGCGGGGGCGGGGTGTTCATTTCGCTCAAGCCCCTGGAGGAACGCAAGATCGGCGCGCAGGCGGTCATCGGGCGGCTGCGCGGCAAGCTGTCCTCCGAGCCGGGTTTGCAGATTTTTCTGCAACCGGCCCAGGACATCATGATGGGCGGGCGCAGCGCACGTTCCCAGTATCAGTACACCCTGCAGGCCGACAACCTGGACGAACTGCGTACCTGGGGCCGTCGTTTGCAGGAGGCGCTGGCCAAGGTTCCCCTGTTCAAGGATGTGGACAGCGACATCGAGGAGCGCGGGCTCCAGACCATGATCACGGTCAACCGCGACGCCCTGGCCCGTCTGGGCCTGAACATGCGCGAAGTGGACGCGGCCCTGAACAACGCTTTCGGCCAGCGCCAGGTCTCCACCATCTATCAGGACAAGAACCAGTACCGCGTGGTGCTGGAATACGCTCCGGACTGGCTGGAAGGCGCGCAGGCCCTGGACAAGGTGCGCCTGCCGGGCAAGGACGGTCTGGTGCCCCTGCTCAGTGTGGCCAGCGTGGGCCCGGCCTTCGCGCCCCTCTCCGTGGCGCATCAGGGCCAGTTCGCCGCCGTGACCATTTCCTTCAATCTGGCCCAGGGGGCCGCACTTTCCGAGGCGCAGGCGGCCATTGCCGAAGCGCGGGTCAGAATCGGCATGCCCTCCGGCATTGTGGGCAGCTTCCAGGGCACGGCCAAGATGTTCAGCGACACCATGAGCAGCCAGGTCATTCTGATTCTGGCCGCCCTGGCCGCCCTGTATATCGTGCTGGGCGTTCTCTATGAAAGCCTGATCCACCCCCTGACCATCCTTTCCACCCTGCCGTCGGCGGGCGGCGGAGCCCTGCTTTCCCTGATGCTTTTCAAGATGGAGTTCAGCGTCATAGCGCTCATCGGCGTGCTGCTGCTGGCGGGCATCGTCAAGAAAAACGCCATCATGCTCATCGACTTCGCCCTGGACGCCTCCCGCGTTCGCCGCCTGCCGCCGGACAAGGCCATTTACGAGGCCTGCCTGTTGCGCTTCCGGCCGATTATGATGACCACGGCGGCGGCCATCCTCGGCGCGGTGCCTCTGGCCCTGGGCCAGGGCGACGGCGCGGAGATCCGCCAGCCCCTGGGCATCACCATTGTGGGCGGCCTGCTGGTCAGCCAGGTGCTGACCTTGTACACCACCCCCGTGGTCTACCTCTGCCTGGACCGCGCCCGCCTGCGCGCGCGGCGTTTCTGGTGGCGGCTGCGCTACGGCAGCGCCAGAGCCGCGCGTCTGGCCGTGCTCAGCCGTCGGGGATGAGGCTGCCCGCCTCATGCCGGGCGGAAAGCAGTTGTTTTTAATCCCTAGTTTTTTACTTAAGTTTACGGTATTTGGTGGATTATTCCTTGCGGGAAACACTGTTTTGAGCCAAAATGCGCTAGAAACGGTACGCCGCCCGCCGGGCTTCCCCCTCCGGCAAAGGAGACTAAGGCGCATGTATCATTGCAGCTTGCGGATCAGAATTTGCGGTGGAGACGTGATGCTGGAAAATGCGCTGCGTTCTGTGATGCCGCGCGAGCATTTCGAGCACATCTTTACCGTCGATTTCTGTCCGGACGGCGCTGATTGCCGGGATTTAGCACACGACGACGTCATTTTTCTGAATGCCGGGCAAGCGGAAAGCCTGCCGGGCATCCGTCGCGCGACCAAAGCGGAGGCCGTCATCATTCTTGTGGCGCCCGCCGGGCTTGCCGCGAACCCGTCCGAGGAATTCTGGACGCAGATCGACGATATCTGGACCGGGCCGCACACTCCGGCGGCGCTTGCGTTCCGTTTCGCCAAGCTGCTTGACGGGCTCAAGCTGAAACGGGATGTCCGCCTTACGCAGCTTTATCTGGATACGATCATCGACACCACGCCGTCCCTGGTCTGGATCAAGGACGTCAAGGGCGCGCATCTCAAGGTCAACGAAAGTTTCTGCCGTACCGTGGGCAAAAGCAAGCGGGACATCGAAGGCCGTGGTCATTATTATATCTGGGACCTGAAGAAGGAAGAATACGAAAAAGGCGAATACGTCTGCCTGGAAACCGATGTCGTGGTCATGGAAGAAGGGAAAACCCGTGTTTTTGACGAGATCGTCAAAAGCAAGCAGGGCATGCGTCAGTTCAAGACCTGGAAGTCGCCTCTCTTTGATGATGACGGGCGGATCATGGGTACGGTGGGCATTGCCCTGGATGTGACCAATCTGGCCAGCCTGAGCGCGGAACTGGAACTGCTGCTGCGCAGTCTGCCCTTTGCCGTGCTGATTGCGGACGCGGAGGACCGTGTCGTGAACGTCAATGAAAAATTCCGGGAATTTTTCGACGTTGCCGACGAGGTTGCCCTGGACGAGAATTGCCGGATCTGGCGGGAAAAGGCCCTGGCCGAGGGCCGTCTGGTGCGGGTGGAAGGGCGTGAGGAACTGCGTTGGGAGCATAACGGCCGGGAGATGCTTCTGGATGTCCAGGAACAGGCTATTCTGGATGTCTTTTCCCACCGCATCGGCACTATCGTGATCTTTCGCGACGTCACCCTGGAGCGCGAGTTCGAGCGTCGGCTGGCCCGCAATGCCAATACCGACACGTTGACCGGCCTGTACAACCGGCGTTATTTCTATGAACGCGTGCGTTCCGGCGTGACGGAGGGAGCCGAAGGCCTGCTCTATATGGATCTGGACAATTTCAAGGCCGTCAATGACCGTTGCGGGCATCAGGCGGGCGATCATGTTCTGGTCACGGTGGCCGGCCTGCTGCGCGAAATCTGTCCCGAAGCCCTTACCGCCCGTCTGGGCGGCGACGAATTCGTTCTCTATCTGAGGGACCACCCGCTGGATTTCCTGATTCGCAAGGCCGGGCAACTGGTGGAGCTGATGCGCGAAACCTTCGGAAATTCCGAGATGTTGCGGGATCTCTCCCCCAGTATCGGCATTGTGCGCAGTGAAGAACCCGGCCTGACGCTGGATGAACTGATCCGCCGGGCGGACGCGGCCATGTATACGGCCAAGCGCGGCAGGCTGGGGTATTGCGTGTATGAACCGGGCCTGGAAAATCCGCCGGACGACGATCGCGGGGCGGACCGTCCCTACCGCTCGGGTCGCTGACGGCGTGCGCGCTCTCCGCAGGGCCGCGCCGGAAGATAAGGATTGAAGATGCGCATTCCCGATTTTGAACTGGAAGTATTTTTCGGCAGACACGAATTTTCCGCACCGTATTTGTTGGCCCAGTCCGACTGTGAGGCCCTGAGCATCGCGGAACTGCTGGTGCTGGAACCGGACCCGGCCGCCGCGCGGGAGGCTTTTCTGCAAACCCGGCTCGGCTATGCCGAAAATGACGGCAGGCCGGAACTCAGGCGGGCCATAGCCCGTTTGTACCAGGGCGTGACCGGGGATCAGGTGCTGGTGCAGACCGGCGCGCAGGAGGGCATTTTTTCCTGCTGCAACGTGCTGCTGGACAAGGGCGATCATCTGGTCTGCATGTTTCCGGCCTACCAGTCCCTGTATGAGGTGGCGCGGTCCGTGGGCTGCGACGTGTCGTTCTGGCGTTTCCGCCAGACGGCGCGCGGCTGGGTGCTGGATTTCGACGAACTGGAATCCCTGCTCCGGCCCGACACCAGGGCCATCGTGATCAACTCGCCCCATAATCCCACGGGCTACGCCCTGAGTGAGGCGGAACTGCGCGCGCTCTGCGAACTGGCGGCGCGGCGGGGCATTCGTCTGATCGCCGACGAGGTTTACAAGGGTCTGGAAGATCCGGACGGGCCGGACGAAAACGCCGGGCGCGCCCGTTCTTCGGTCTGTGAGCTGTATGAAAGGGGCGTTTCCATCGGCGTGCTTTCCAAGGCCTACGGCTTGCCGGGACTGCGCATTGGCTGGCTGGCCAGCCGTGATCGTGAAACGCTCACGGCCTTGAGCCGCTTCAAGAATTATCTGAGCATCTGCTGCGCTACGCCGTCGGAAGAACTGGCCCTGACGGCCCTGCGCCACGCTCCGGCCCTTTTGGCGCGCAACCGGGCCATCGTCCGGGCCAACCTGGCTCTGGCAGACGCCTTTTTCGCCCGGCACGCCGGTCTGTTCATCCACAACCGCCCCTTGGCCGGGCCTGTCGGCTTCCATCGGATCAATATTGACGGTCCGGCGACGGAGTTCTGCGAGCGTCTGGCGCGCCAGGCCGGGGTGCTGCTTCTGCCCGGCAATGTCTACGGCGTGGACGAGCCCTACTTTCGCATGGGCTACGGCCGCCGCAATTTCGGGGAAAACCTGGCTCATTTTGAGGCCTGGCTGGCCGAAGCAAAGCTGGATTGAGCGCATGCGAGCCGTGGAACTGGCCTTCAACGCCCGCTGTGACGCCCATGTCCTGAACCCCGACGCCATTCCGGCGGCGTATTCGTTCCTTGGCCCGACGCGGGCGTCGCAGGTTCGCCGTTTTCACGCCTCCTTTCCGGAATACGTCCCCACCCCCCTGTACAGCCTGGACGGTCTGGCCGCCCGGCTCGGTCTGGGCCGGATCTTCGTCAAGGACGAGTCCCGCCGTTTCGGCCTGAAAGCCTTCAAGGCGCTGGGCGCGTCCTGGGCCGTGGCCCGCCTTCTTTCCCGGCGTCTGGAGCTGCCGCCGGACAGCATCGGTCCTGCGCTCGGGACGCCGGAGACGCGGGAAAGGGTGGGGGAGGTGACCCTGGTCACGGCCACGGACGGCAATCACGGGCGTGGTCTGGCCTGGGCCGCCCGCCAATTCGGGCTGGAGGCCGTGGTTTTCATGCCCAAGGGCTCGGCCGAGGCCAGGGCGGAGGCTGTCCGCGCCCTGGGCGCGCGTTGTGAGATCACGGATCTGACCTACGACGACGTTGTGCGCCATGCCGCCGCGTATACGCGGGCAACGGGCGGCGTGCTGGTGCAGGATACGGCCTGGCCGGGCTATGAGGAAATCCCGCATTGGATCATGCAGGGTTACACGACTCTGGCTCTGGAAGCGCTGGAGCAGATGCGGGCTCTGGGTCGCGAACGGCCCACGCATATTTTTCTGCAGGCGGGCGTGGGCTCCTTTGCCGCCGCCGTGCTTGGCTTTTTCACCATTGAGGCGGCTGAGGCCGGCGTCGCCGCCCCTCTGGCAATCAGCGTGGAACCGCACAACGCGGACTGCGTTTTCCGTTCCGTGCGGGCCGGGGACGGCCGCGCCAGAGCCGTGGACGGGGATCTGCGCACCATGATGGCCGGACTGGCCTGCGGCGAGGTCAGCACGCTGGCCTGGGAGATTTTACGGGAACATCTTTTCGCCGCCGCGGCCTGTCCGGACGGCGTGGCGGCTCACGGCATGCGCCTGCTGGCCGCGCCCCTGCCCGGCGATCCGGCCCTGGTTTCCGGCGAATCCGGAGCCGTGGGCGCGGGCCTGCTGGACTATCTGAGCCGCGCGCCCGAGGCGGCCGCCATGCGCGCCGCCCTGGGGCTGGACGGCAAGGCCGTGGTTCTGCTCATCAGCACCGAGGGGGACACCGCGCCGGACGTCTACCGCCAGGTGATCCGGCACGAGGCTTGCAGAGAATACATGGACTGAGGCGTTGGTTTTGGACCATACCCCCCCCCCGGAGTTTCGCCATGACGGACGCCTATGACAAAATGTGCGAATTCGAGCGCATGGCCACGGAACTGGCCGTGACCTTCATCAATCTGCCGGCCGAGCAGGTGGACGCGCATATTGAATCCGCCTTGCGGCGGCTGGTGCTCTTTCTGGGGTTTGACCGCGCCACACTTGTTCAGCATGCGGGCAACGGCAGGCCGTTGGCCAGCCATTGCTGGGGTAAGCCGGGCTATCCCATTCTCACCGAGTATTCCTTCGCGGAAGAATATCCGTATATTTACGGGACGATGGAGAAAAGCAAGGAGGTGCTTGTCTTTTCCGCCGACTCTTTGCCCACGGACGCGGCAAAAGACGCGGAGATGATGCGCTGCTACGGTCCGCCGGTGATGGTCTGCCTGCCCCTGCTCGCCGAGAGCCGCAATATCGGGCTGATCACCGTGGGCACGTTTGCATCCGTACGGCCCTCCCTGCCGGAAATGCTCAACTGTCTGCCCCTGCTGGGTACCATTCTCGCCAATGCGCTGCTCAAGAAATCCATGGAATTGAGCCTGAAGCAGGCATTCATGGAAGTAACCCGCCTCAAGAATCTCATGGAGGCTGAAAATTGCCTTTTGCATGAAGATCTGGGCAACCGCTGCCTTCCACTGCACAATATGGTGGGTGAAAGCAAGGCGCTCAAGCGCCTGCTGCGCCAGATCAAGCAGGTGGCGGACACGGATTCCACGGTGTTGATTCTGGGTGAAACCGGCACCGGCAAGGGACTCGTGGCGCGCAGCATTCACAATATGAGCGGCCGCAGCAAGCGGGCCATGCTCAGCGTCAACTGCGCGGGTTTTGCGCCGTCGCTCATGGAAAGCGAGCTTTTCGGCCATGAAAAAGGGGCGTTTACCGGAGCTATCTCCAGAAAGATGGGCCGGTTTGAGGTCGCGGACGGTTCCAGCCTGTTCTTTGATGAAGTGGGGGAGCTTTCGGCTTCGGCCCAGGCCAAATTGCTGCGCGTGCTTCAGGAAAAGCAGTTTGAGCGGGTGGGTTCCTCGCGGCCCGTTCATGTGGATGTGCGCATTCTGGCGGCCACCAACCGGGATTTGGAAGTGGAAATGCTCGAAGGCCGTTTCCGCGAGGATTTGTTCTACCGCCTCAATGTCTTTCCCATTACCGTGCCGCCCCTGCGTGAGCGTCTGGAGGACATTCCCCTGATGGTCAAAGCCTTTGTCGCTGAATTAAACGTGTCCATGGGCAAGGACATCCGCCAGGTCAACAGTAATGACCTGAAGGTTCTGCATGAATATCCCTGGCCGGGCAACGTGCGCGAATTGCGCAATGTGGTGGAGCGGGCCATGATTCTCGCCTCCGGTTCCATCCTGCGCATTTCTCTGCCGGAACGCCGGGACCGCGAGGCCGCAGTGGAGAGTCTGGCGGAGGCGGAGCGCAGGCATATTCTGGCCGCTCTGGAAAAAACGGACGGAAGGATCAGCGGAGAAAAGGGCGCGGCCAGGCTGCTGCGCATCAATCCCAAGACTCTTGAGTCGCGTATGAAACGCCTGAACATCAGCCGGACAGGCCAACGGCGTCCGGCTGACGGCGCTTGAGCCGCGCTTCGGCCGCAGCGTTTTGCGCAGTTCCGGAATCCTCATATTTCAGGATGTCCTGAAATATGAGGATTTTTTATGTCTTGTTTTCGGATGGATTGTGATTTTTTTCTCTATAACCGTCCGCTTTGCCAGGATATGCGGGCAAGACGGACGCCTGGCATAAGAAATGCTCTTTTGGGGTGTAGCGAACCCGGGGAACTGTCCCGAAGATTTTTGGGGCCATCCCTGAACCCCAACCCAAAGGAGCACGCCATGCATAAGCCAGCCACCAAGGCCACTCAAAAAGCCAATGCCGCTTTTCTGGAAAAACTGCCTTTCGACAATGTTCAGGATTTTGAGGACGCCTGGCGCGGGCTCATTGCCGAGACGCCGGATCTGGCAATCAAAAACGATGCCGGAGAAATTGTCTGGGATATGCAGAGCTACTACGCCTTTCTGCACAAGGACGCGGAAGCGCCGGACACGGTCAACCCCAGCTATTGGCGGCACGAGCGGCTCAACACCATCGCCGGCCTGTTTGAGGTGACCGACGGCATTTGGCAGGTGCGCGGCTATGATCTGGCCAACATGACCCTGATTCGTTCCGATTCGGGCTATATCGTCATTGATCCGCTGGGTTCGGTGGAAACGGCCCGCGCCGCACTGGACCTGACATTCAGTCATCTGGGCAGGAAACCGGTGGTCGCCGTGCTCATCACGCACAGCCACTGGGACCATTTCGGCGGTGTGGAGGGCGTGGTCAGCGCGGAGGACGTGGCGTCGGGCAAAATCCCGTTGATTGTGCCGGACAAATTCACCGAGGAAGTGGTCAGCGAAAATGTTTTTGTGGGCCGGGGCATGAGCCGCAGAGCCTGCTACCAGTTCGGCAACCAGTTGCCGCGCGGGCCTCGGGATCAGGTGGGCAGCGGTCTGGGCAAGGGGGCCTCGGGCGGCAAGAACGCGCCGGTCTTTCCCAGCAGGGTGATCATGAAAACCGGCGAAACGCTGCGTGTGGACGGCGTGGACTTTATTTTCCAGATGACCCCCGACGCCGAGGCCCCGGCGGAAATGTGCTTCTATCTGCCGCAATTCAAGGCGCTCTGCATGGCCGAACTGGTCACCTGCCATCTGCACAACGTGATCCCCTTCCGGGGCGCGCAGGCCCGTTCCACCAAGCAGTGGGCCCGGCACATCCAGGAATCCCTGGATCTCTTCGGCGACAGAAGCGAGGTGCTGTTCATCACCCACCACTGGCCGCGCTGGGGACGCGAGGCGATCATCAGATATCTTGAGAAACAGCGCGATCTCTACAAGTTCATCAATGACCAGACCGTGCGCCGCATCAACCACGGGCAGACCATGCTCGAAATCGCCGAGGAACTGGATCTGCCCCCCGCTCTGGGCCGGGAATGGTACAACCGGGGCTATTACGGCCACCTAAACCACAATATCAAGGCCACCTATCAGAAATATCTGGGCTGGTTCGACTGTAACCCGGCCCATCTGCACGCCCTGCCGCCCGAGGAGGCGGGCAGGCGTTATGTGGAATTCATGGGAGGCCCGGCGGAAGTGCTGCGCAAGGCCCGCGTCTGCTTTGAACAGGGAGAATACCGTTGGGTGGCCCAGGCCGTGAGCCATGTGGTTTTCGCTTTCCCGGACAACAGAGAGGCTCGGGATCTGCTGGCCGACGCTCTGGAGCAGATGGCCTACCAGGCCGAATGCGGCACCTGGCGCAACTGTTTTCTCACCGGAGCCATGGAGCTGCGCGAGGGCGTGAAGAAAAGCGCCACCATGAACACCATCAGCACCTCCACTGTAGCCAATATGCCCACGGAACTGCTGCTGGATTACCTGGCCGTGCAGGTGGATCCGGCCAAAGCCGAAGGCGCGTCGATCCGCATAAATCTGCACTTCGGCGACCTGAAGGAAAACTGGCGGTGGACCCTGGAAAATTCGGTCATGAATTGCTGGAACAAAAGCCTTCCCGAAGCCGATGCGGAATATGACCTGAGCCGGGCCACCTTCAACGCCCTTGTCTGCAAGGAGCTCACCGTGGAGCAGGCCCTCGCTTCCGGCGCGATCACGGAGCGGGGAAGCCGGGGCGCGCTGTCGCGGATGTTCGGCATGCTCGAAGAGACGCCGGACTTCTGGTTCAACATCGTCACGCCGTAGCCGCTCTTGGAAAAAACGGACGGGCGGTTGAACCGCCCGTCCGGGCCGGAAAAACCGGGAGGATCGCATGAACGCTCAGAGCTTACAGATACTCCTTCTGTTCTGCAGTATCGTCGTGCTCGCGTATATGGGGCTGATGTCGCAGAAACGCGTGAAAAAAGCCGAGGATATGTCCGTGGGCGGCAGAAGTTTCACCCGCTGGGACATCTTTTTTTCCCTGTTCGCCTTCTGGGGCGGCAATACCATTTCGAGCATTGTGGAGCTGTCCTTCAAGGACGGCGTCATGGCCGCCTGGTTCGGCCTCGCGCGGATCACCATGCTTGTCCTGATTCTGCTGATTACCGGCGGCGCATTCCGCAAGCTGGCCATGATAACGCTTTCGAGTTTTGTATCCCGCTGCTTCGGTTCGCCTTTTCTTCGCTTGGTGTCCGGCGTCATGATAGCGCTCAACTTCACCATCTTCACTGTCAGCTCAGTGGTGGGCGCCGCGGCCTTTTTCACCACGATTCTGGGCTGGTCGGTCTGGCTGTCCGTGCTTTTCACGGTGTTTTCCTTCCTGACCTATACCACCCTGGGCGGTATGCACGCTCTGGCCTATAACGGCAAAATTCTCACCGTGGGGCAGATTCTTTCTCTTCTGGTGCTGGCCGGGCTGGGTATCTGGCAGGCGGGTTGGGGCAATGTGACCGCTCTGGAGCCGCGTTTTTTTGATTTTCTGCCGGCCGGCCGGCTGGGAACGGTCATGATGTGGATGTTCACCTTTGTCATCAATGCCTTCGTGGCCCAGGCCGCCTTGCAGATCGTGATGTCCTGCAAGGATATCAAGGAAGGCAAGAAAGGTCTGAGCTATGTGCTGAGCGGTTTTGTGCCGGTCATCATTCTGTCCGTGCTCGCGGGCTTGGCCGCCAGGGTGCTGTACCCCGGCATCAGCGCCGTGGCCGCCATGCCCACCCTGGCCACCAACATGCCGTCCATGGTGCTTTCCTCCATTGTGGTTATCGGCATGTATTTCACCACGCTGGGCTGGGCTTCCTCCTGTATCCTCTCCGGCGGCACGGTGGCCGCCAACGACATATACCGCTATTTCGTGCCTGATGCCACCTCAGCCCAGCTGATCCGGGCTTCGCGCGTGGCCATTGTGCTGCTTTCCCTGTTCACTGTCGGCTTTGCCGTGCTGCTGCCCAGCGGCATTGAATTCTGGACCATCGTCGGGTTTGTGGTGCGCAACGCGGGCTTGTTCCCTCTGATTCTGATCGGTCTGTTCTGGAACGCCATTTCCCGCAGAGCGGCCATCGCCGCCGCGTTGAGTGGTTCCGGCGTGGGTATGGCCTGGTATTTCATCAAGTTTCCGGCTTTTCTCTTTGACGCCCATCCCATGTTTGTGGGCATGCTGGTTTCCATTGCGGTGGTCACGCTGGGCACTCTCTGGGAATACAGGGGGCGGCTGACTGTGAGCGCCAGCGGGCCTGGTCTGCTCTTTGCCGCCGTCGGCATGGCCGGTCTGGCGTTGTGTGTTGTGTTCGCGCCGCATCTGGCGGCAATGAAGATAACGTTCGCCTGTGTGAGTTACGCCGTATGCTTTCTGTTCGTGGGGGTGCTTTTCCTGATCCGGCGCAGAAACGCGGACGGCAGCCTTTATGTCTTTGAACCGGACTTCAGTTGATTTTCCCGGCCGTGCGGTTCCAAGCGCGCAAGGAGGGCATCAGATGAACACAAGCAAAAAATATGACGAGCTTCTCGTCGCGCTGGAGTCGCTGGCGCGCTCACTGCGGCGTCGCCGTCGTTTTATGCCGCACGATTGGCTGTTCAGACTTGAGGATGTCAGGAACGAGCTGATCTGCCTTGTCGCCCGGGAACGCCGCGCGGAGTGTGCCGATCTGTCATGGCCGTCGCCCCATGCGCGGGAAGCTGTGGTGCGGCTTTCGACCCTGGTGGCTTTTGGCGGATTCGGCCTGACCGGGCACGCCCTCTGTTGCGCCATAGAATCCGTTGCCGAAAACCTTCGCCGTCATCTGGCTTCCTGTTCGGCGGCGGAAGCGCCGACCCGGTCATATTGAGGGGGGCATATGCATTGCCTGAAGGATTTTATCGCGGGGTTCAGGGGCTTTCAGGACTCGTATTTCACGTCGGAAAAGTCTTTGTACTCCTCACTTCGTGAGGGGCAGAATCCCAAAGCGCTGGTGGTCGCATGCAGCGATTCGCGCGCTGATCCGGCTCTGGTGCTGGGCTGTAAGCCGGGCGACATTTTTGTGGTCAGAAACGTGGCCAATCTCGTGCCGCACAGGGAGGACGCGGCCGAGGCGGACGCCGTCACGGCGGCCCTGGCCTATGGCGTAATGCATCTGGGCATTGAGCATGTGATCGTTTTGGGACACTCGGGCTGTGGGGGCATTGCCGCCCTGCTGGCCCACGAGAAGGAAGAGACGCGGGACCTGATCTCGCCTTGGATTTCATTGGCCGGGCGCGCCCTGGGCAGAATCAGGCCACTGCTGGAAGCCGGGCCGGAAAGTTCGGCCCGGCGGGCCTGTGAACAGGTTTCTTTGCTGGTCTCCCTGCGCAATCTGCTTTCCTATCCCTGGATCGCCCAAAAAGTGGGGCGGCAGGAACTGGCGCTCCATGCCTGGTATTTTGATCTGGAGCAGGGCGAACTTCTGGGCTATTTCCCCGCTTCCGGCGGTTTTGAGCCCTTGATAGTCCGTCCCTGACTCCGCACGTTTCGATTGGTGAAGGAGGCCGTCCGGTTCAGCAGTCCGGCGCCTGCGCCGGGCGGCCCGCCTGCACCGCGTCCAGATAAGCGGCCCAGGCCTCGCCCACAGCCAAAAGCCGTTCTTTCGGCAGTCGCGCGCTGTCGTAGAGAATCAGCACCGAACCGCTCAGGGTGTTGAACTCCAGGGAACCTACGCCGTCAACGGCCGAGAGTTTTTCTTTTGCCGTGGCGGCCACATCCTCCCGCCGCAGGGCCGGGTGACGGATGCGCACCCGGCCGTCCGAAAAGCTCCGCACATATTTGAGCAGACGCAGAGCGTTCATGCCCTGCCCTCCATGGCCGGGGCCTCCGGAGCCGGGAGGTGCGGGCGCATGGCGTTGAGCGATACGCCCAGAGTGGTCAGATTGTGCAGCAGGGCCGAGAGGCCGGGCTGCAGCACCATGAACAGACCGCCGGCCAGGAAGAGGCTGTTCAGGGTCAGGGTGACCGCGAAATTCGTATGGATGCGGCGCAATGTGCCGCACGCCAGCCGCCGGGCTTCAATGAGCCCGCCCAGACTCGGCCTGGTCAGCAGCACATTGGCCACTTCCCGCGCCAGATCCGTGCCGTCGATCATGGCCACGCCCACATGTGAGGCTGAAAGGGCCGGAGCGTCGTTGATGCCGTCGCCGACCATGAGCACCTTGCAGCCGCTGTCGGTAAGTTCCTGCACCACTCTGGCCTTGTCCGCGGGCAGCACTTGGGCGCGAAATTCCGTAATGCCCGCGCTCGCGGCCACGGCCCGCGTCGTACGTTCGTCGTCGCCGGTGAGCATCAGTACGCGCTTGAAGCCCATGCCGCGCAATGTTTCCACCACTTCGGCGGCTTCCGGCCGCAGAGGATCCTCTATGGCCAGAATGCCCGCCAGCTTGCCGTCCTCGGACAGATAGAGCAGGGAGCGGCCCAGAGCCGCCTGACGAACAATGTCCGCTTCCAGCGGCGAGACGTCCACGCCTTCGTCGTGCTCAATATAGTGGCGGCTGCCCACCCGCAGTTTTTTGCCGTGCAGGGATGAGGCCACGCCATGGGCCACCACGTATTCCACCTGGGCGTGTTCTTCCTCATGCTGGAGATTTTCCTCCTGAGCCTTGCGCACCACGGCGCGGGCCACAGGATGGGGAAAATGCTCTTCCAGGCAGGCCATGACCCGCAGGACTTCGTCGCGCTGCTGCCCTTCGGCGGGAATGACTTCCACCACCTTGGGACTGGCGTTGGTCAGGGTGCCGGTCTTGTCGAAGACCAGGGTGTCCGCTTCGCACAAGGCTTCCAGATAGCGACCGCCCTTGATGACCATGCCGTGACCCGCTCCTTCGCGCATGGAGGCCAGGACGGCCAGGGGCGTGGCCAGCTTGAGCGCGCAGGAATAATCCACCAGCAGCACCGAGGCGGCGCGCATGGGATTGCGCGTAATCAGCCAGACCAGGGCCGCCAGGCCGAAGGTGAAGGGCACGGCCAAGTCGGCCAGGCGCTCGGTCTTGCCCTGAATGCCGGCCTTGAGCGCTTCGGACTGCTCAATGAAGGTGACTACCTGGCGCAGACGGGTACCGTCGCCCACATGGCTGACCCGGATCACCAGCCGCCCTTCCTCCACCACCGTGCCCGCGAACACCGAAGCGCCCTTGGCGCGCGGCACGCCCAGCGGTTCGCCGGTCATGGAGGATTGATTGACCACCGCGCAACCGTCCTCCACAATGCCGTCCACCGGGATGGAGCCGCCGTCGCGCACCACCACGAGATCGTCTTTCTGAACCTGGCTCAGGGGCACGGACACTTCCGTGCCGTCTTCCCCGAGCAGCCAGACGCTGTCCACATTCAGGGCCAGACTTTCTGTAAGACTGTCCAGGGAACGGCGACGGGTCCAGTATTCCAGGGTTTCTCCCAGGCCCAGCAGCAGGGTCAGCACGCTGACCGTGCGGAAGTCGCGCATGAGAATTGAGGCGGTGATGGCCGCCGCGTCCAGCACGTCCACGCTGAGCCTGCCGCGCAGCAGGGAAGCGACGCCCTTGAGCAGAAAAGGCGCGGCGGCCGCGACGCTGGTGATCACGCGCCAGATCCGGGGCAGAAAGGGGCGGATGACAAAAAAGCGTATCAGCGGCAGCACCCCCCCGGCGGGCGGTTCTTCAGGCAAAAGATCCGAAATATTGTCCGGCGTGTCCGGAGCCGGGGCCTCATCCCGGACGGTCAGCAGGCGCAAGGCCGAAAGGCGGCTTTCCCGGTCGGCGTAAAAGAAAAGGACGCTGCCCACGCGGGGATTGACGCGCACGTCGCTGATGCCGGGCAGTTCTTCAAGATTCCGGGTCAGGTCGGCGGCCGGAGGCGGCGGCAGAGGCCGGTCGGCGCGCACGCGCATTCTGCCGGTGGCGGTTCCGTTGAGGCCCTGAAGTTCATGGATGATGAAAAAGGACATGCGCGCTCCAATCTGAAAACTGAAAAAAGCCCTGAAACGGGCCGGTAAAAAACGGACCCGGCCTAGGAGCTGTTTCTAAATGAGGATTTTTGTTCTCTGCCCGGGAAGGCGAGTTCCGGGCGGAGGGAGTATCTTCAAACCCGACCGTCGCACGGAGTGAGCCTGACACAGGCAGAGGGCGAAAAGACAATTTAGAAACAGCTCCTAGCGGCGGCTGCGGGGACACCGCAAGGCCGGGAGGAAAAACAGCACGGACGGCTCCGGCTCAGGCCTGAACCTCTCCGGCTTCCCTGGAGGCTTTGGCCGCCTTCCGCTTTTCCGAAGCCTGGCGGGCTTCGGCGGTGAGGTCTTCCATATCTTCCTTGACCGCTTCCACCTTGCTCATGAGGGCGTCTTTCACGTCGATGCCCCGGCTGATCAGGTCGGCGGCCACGGGTTTGAGATCCAGCTTGCCCCGGCTCACGGTCACGGTGCCCAGCGCGCCGAGGGCTATGCCGCCCAGAAAAATCAGTCCGAATTTAAGTCCGTTGTTCATGTCGTCTCCTTTTGCTTTAGGGTCGCGCTTCGCGGAACCCGCCCCGAAATAAGGACAATAGTTGAGCCCCCTCTCCGCAGCGTGAAAAAATGACAGAGAGGCAACGGGGACAAGATTGTCCGTGATGACGAAAGATAAAAGGCTAGTGGGCCGAACCGGAAATATCGACCTTGATGTAATCCGCTTCGCTGTTGCGCAGGGAAATGGTCACCCCGGACAGGCGCAGGGCCACCGGGTCTTTCAGCGGCGCTCGGCCCACTATGGAAACGGTGGTGCCGGGAATCAGACCCATGTCGCGAATGCGCCGGTTCATCTCGCCCAGGGCTTCCACCGTGGCGATTTTTCCCTGCTGGCCCACACGCATATTGCGGAGACTGACGATCTGACTCATACACGCTTCCTCTCGTCGGCATTGTGCCGGTTGACTGTGATGGCGTCGGACTGCCGGTCCGGCGCGGCGCCCGTGGCGCGGAAAGGCTCCGCGCGCCGTTTGGGGGTCGGTCTTGAAGGACGCCGCGCCGGAATATGAATCCCGGCTGGAAAAAAGCTTGCACCAGATTGAATTATAGGTCAAGAAAAAAGAAAGTCATTTTCAAAATGAAGTCGGATTTTTTATATAAAGGGGGAAGTATGCCGTCATATCTCACGCATGCTATGGAAGGCCGGGCGCGTCTGCGCCATCCGGCTCTGGCCGGAATTGCCGGACGGGAGAAGGCGCTGGCCGTTTTGACCGGCGCAAGCGGCGTGCTGGAAGCGCGCCCCGGTTCCGGTTCCATTTTGCTGATCCTAGCTCCTGACGCGAACCTGGAGAGTATTTGCCGCGATCTTGAGGCCGCGCTGCCGCAATTGCGCCGGCCGGCGTGCGCTTCGCGGACCAGTGCCGTCGGAGCCGCCGCGTCCGGTCCCTTTTCCTTTTTGTCCGGCCTGCCGTCTCACGGCAAGGCCTGTTTCCAGGGCCTGAGTCCGCGCAAACTGGAGTTGCGCGCCCTGCTGGCCGCGTGCGGGCTGAGCGTCGTGCTGGGCTTCGCGGGTAAGGGACGCGCCCATCTGCTGGCCGGGACGGCCTTCGGCCTGCTGGCCGCGCGGCACGTCTGGATGCGGCGCAAGGCCCTGATGTAAAGCAGTGCGGCTTTGAAAATGTATATTTTCAGAGTTAGAGAAGGACGCAAAAAAGGGCCGGCACGTAACATGCCGGCCCTTGCTGATTCTGTTGCGCGGCGTCGGGCTTACGCGCCCGGGGCCGCCTCCTTGCCCTCAGAGGCCGGTTCGTCGCCCGCCGCAGTAGCGGTTTCGTGCTGGCCCTGGAGAATATTCTGGTGCCCGATGATGATGGTTTCCAGCACCTGCGGATCGGCCAGAGCCGTGGTGTCGCCCAGGTCCTCATAGGTGTCGCCCGCGATCTTGCGCAGCATGCGGCGGATGATCTTGCCGGACGTGGTTTTGGGCATGGCTTCCACAAACTGGATATATTCCGGACTGGCCAGGGCGCCGATGTCGCGGCGCACGGTGTCGCGCAGCTTTTTGCGCAAGTCCTCGCTCCAGGGCACTTCGTCACGGGTGACCACATAGGCGTAGATGGCCTCGCCCTTGAGGCGGTGGGGCATGGGCACCACGGCGGCTTCGCCCACTTCGGGGCAGGCGGCCAGCACGGCTTCGATTTCGGCCGTGGACAGGCGGTGGCCCGAGACGTTGATGGAATCGTCGATGCGCCCCAGTATCCAGAAATAGCCGTCCGCGTCCACCTGCGCGCCGTCGCCGGACTCATAGCAGCCGAAGCGCGAGAAGTAGGACTGGTATTTCTCCTCATCGTTGAACACGCCCAGCATCATGCCGGGCCAGGGCTTGCGGATCACCAGATGGCCCGAGCCGCCGTCCTCTTCGCCGTCGCGTCCCCCGCTGCCCATGACGGCGGCGTCGATGCCGGGCAGGGGCTTGGCCGCCGAGCCGGGTTTGAGCTTGGTGGCGTAAGGCATGGGGCTGATCATGGCCCCGCCGGTTTCCGTCTGCCACCAGGTGTCCACGATGGGCAGTTCGCCCCCGCCGATATTCTTGTGGTACCAGGACCAGGCTTCGGGATTGATGGGCTCGCCCACCGACCCCAGAATCCGCAGGCTGCGCAGGTCGTAGCGTTCGGCCCAGGCCTCGCCCAGGCGCATCAGGGAGCGGATCACCGTGGGCGCGGTATAGAGGATGTTGACCCGGAAATTTTCCACAATGCGCCAGTAGCGGTCCGGCTTGGGCCAGGTGGGCACGCCCTCGAACATCATGGTGGTGGCCCCGAGGGCCAGGGGACCGTATACGCCGTAGGTGTGCCCGGTGATCCAGCCCATGTCGGCGGTACACCAGTAGACGTCGTCGTCGCGCATGTCAAAGCACCACTGAGTGGTGTGGGCCGCGTAGGTCAGATACCCGCCCGTGGAGTGCATGATGCCCGTGGGTTTGCCCGTGCTGCCGCTGGTGTGCAGCAGAAAGAGCGTGTCGTTGGCGTCCATGGGCTCGCAGGGAAAGTCCGCGTTGAGGGTGAAGTCGTCGATGAGGTCGTGCCACCAGATGTCGCGGTTGGGCTGCATGGTGACGTTGTCCAGACCGGCGCGGCGCACCACCACCACATGGGCCACGGAGGGACATTTTTCCAGAATGGGGTCCAGATTGGCCTTGAGCGGCTTGAACTTGCCCGCTCGCACGGCGGCGTCGGCGGTGATCACCACCCTGGCCTTGGAATCGTGGATGCGGCTGCGCACGCCGCCTTCGGCATAGCCGGAGAAAATGGCCGTGTGGATGGCCCCGATGCGCGCGCAGGCCAGCATGGCGATGACCAGTTCCGGAATCATGGGCATGTACAGCGCCACGTGATCGCCCTTGCGGATGTGCAGGGAGCTCAGGGCGTGAGCCATGCGGCAGACTTCGGTGTAGAGCATCTGATAGGTGTAGCAGCGCACGTCCATTTCATCTTCGCCCTGCCAGATCAGGGCGGCCTTGTTGCGGCGGCCGGAAATCAGATGGCGGTCGATACAGTTAAAGGACGCGTTGAGTTTGGCGCCGGTGAACCATCTGTACTTGTGCCGTTGCTCGTCGGCATCCAGTACTTTGTCCCAACGCTTGAACCAGTGTATCAACTGCGAGGCGCGCGCCCCCCAGAAATCGCTGGGGTCGTCCAGAGCGCGGCGGCACAAGGCGTCGTATTCTTCCTGGCCGCATATCCAGGCTGAGGATTTGCCGTGTTCCGGCGGAAGATAGCTGCGCTTCTCGGTCAATAAAGTGGTAATGCGTTCCTGGGACATGGTCGCGCCCTCCCTCCTGTGTGGACGTTGTGAAAAAAAGTTGGCACATCAGCCATGATACTGGCGTAAAGGGATTCTTCCGGCGCGTCAAGCAGCCGAAATTGTTTGTTCTTTCAGTCATGGTTGTGCAAAGCTGCACAAGCGTGGGATGATGGGGCAATTTCCCCAGCGAAACGGCGGGTGCGCGACCGTCAGAGTTGAAGAATTTTTTCACAAATAAATCGAAAAAATTTTTTAGGGAATGTCAGAGCATTGGAGACAGGGCTTCAAAACCGGCCAGAACGGCTGGACGGATTCAGTCAGCCGGGAAAATCAGGCCGCGTTCCAGCAGGATGCGGACCAGGGGCGTCACGGGCAGACCGACCACCGTGCTCCAGGAGCCTTCCACCCGTTCCGCCAGAAAGGCTCCCTGGCCTTGAATGGCGTACGCCCCGGCCTTGTCGTCGGGCTCATGGGTGCGGGCGTAGGCCGCCAGCACGGAACGCGGCCAGGCGTGGAAGAACACCCGGCTCACATCACTGAACAATTCGCCGGGTCCGCCGGGCCACCCCGGAGGCGGCAGCAGGCAGACCGCGCTGATGACCTCATGACTCCGGCCCGCGAGGCGGGCCAGCATCTCCAGGGCGTGGGCCGTATCGCGCGGCTTGCCCAGAATGTCGCCCTCCAGCGCCACCACCGTATCCGCCGCCAGAATCAGGGCGCGGGCGCGGGTCGCCGGGTCGAGACGGCGTTCCACAGCCAGGGCCTTGGCTTGCGCCGCGCGGCGGGTATAGGCGTCAGGGCTTTCGTCCGCTTCGGGACGCGGCTCCACGCCCGTGGGACGGGCCGTGGCAAAGGGCAGGCCCCATTCCGAGAGAAACTGCCGCCGCCGGGGCGAGGCCGAGGCCAGAATCAGCTCCAGTCCCGGCGCAAGCCGGAACAGGGGAGCAAATTGGGGGCGAAAATCCGCTTCTGGCGAGGGATCGGGAGTGAGCGGCGCGGCCACGGGGCTTACGCCCCGTCCGGCTGATGGCGCAGGACTTCGCGGTCTTGCGTGTCCAGCACGCGGAAGACGCCGTCCTCGTACAGGCCGTAGCTGCGGGGCGAGCCGCCCTTGGGCAGGGACAGGGAGCCGGGATTCCAGAAATGCAGGCCGTCCAGGGTTTCGCCGCGCGGCACGTGGGTATGCCCGCGCAGAATCACCGTGCCTTGCTGCATGCGCGGCAGGGGAGGGCGCTCGGGCAGATGGTGGCCGTGGCTGGCGAAAATGCGCAGGCCGTCGACGTCGATCCAGGCGGTTTCCGCCACCGGAAAGGGCAACAGGGCCAGATCCACCTCGGCGTCGCAATTGCCGCGCACCGCCGTGACGGGGCAGGGCAGGTCGTTGAGGTCTGCCATTTCCTTGAGAACCGTGGGCGTATTGTAGCCTTCGGGCAGGGGGTTGCGCGGACCGTGGTAGACCAGATCGCCCAGCAGCACCAGCAGGTCGGGGCGTTGCGCGTGAGCCCTGGCCAGCAGAAAGCGCAGGCTTTCCAGCGAGCCGTGCAGGTCGGAGGCGATGAGCAGGCGCATCAGCCCCGCTCTCCCTTGTCCCATTCAGCGCGCGGCACGGCTTCTTCCACCAGCATGATCGGGATCTCGTCGCGCACGGGGTAGACCACCCCGCAGGCTTGGCAGGCGAAGCCCGCGGTTTGCCCGTCGCGGGTCAGGGCTTCCAGAGAGCCCAGACAACGCGGACAGGCCAGGATTTGCAATAATTCGTCGGTATTCATAGGCATGGCAGTTTCCTTGCTGAGATAATCGCGGCGCAGCATACCGCGATGCGCCCCGGCCTTCAAGGGGCGGCCCGGCGACTGTGCCGGGGGTGCGCTTGCTTTTTTCGAACACTAGCTTACCCTG
Source organism: Desulfovibrio porci (assembly GCF_009696265.1). Taxonomy (NCBI): domain Bacteria; kingdom Pseudomonadati; phylum Thermodesulfobacteriota; class Desulfovibrionia; order Desulfovibrionales; family Desulfovibrionaceae; genus Desulfovibrio; species Desulfovibrio porci. The sequence continues at coordinate 108,176 of NZ_VUMH01000003.1, read as the reverse complement.
CTCGAAAGAGACGGAATTCTCCCTATGAAACTGATTGACCTGCATACCCATACGCTGGCCTCGGACGGTACGGACAGCCCCTCGGCTCTGGTGGAAAAGGCTCATGCGGCGGGTCTGGTCGCCGTGGCCGTAACCGACCACGACACCGTGGCCGGTCTGGACGAGGCCGAGGAAGCCGGGCGGGATCTGGGCATCAGGGTGATACGCGGCTGTGAGCTTTCCACCCATACCGAATACGGCGAAGTGCATATTCTGGGCCTCTGGCTGCCGCGCGACGCCTCTCCCCTTGAGGACCAACTCGGCTATCTGCGCCGGAAACGCTGTGAGCGGAACAGGGGCATTGTGGAGAAACTGCGCGCCCTGGGTCTGGACATCAGTCTGGAGGAAGTGCGCGCCACGGCTGCGGGGAGCGTGGGGCGGCCGCATATCGCGGCCGTGCTGGTGGCCAAGGGCTATGTGCGCGACGTGGGCCAGGCCTTCCGCGACTATCTGGGCTTTTACGGCAAGGCCTATCTGCCCAAGGAAGTGCTGGAACCGGACGTGGCCGTGCAATTGCTGGCCGGTCTGGGCGCGACGGTGAGCCTGGCCCATCCCCTTTTGCAGAAATATCCCGTGCCCTGGCTGGAAGGCCTGGTGGAAAAGCTGTCCGGCTACGGGCTCACAGCCATTGAGGCCTGGCACAGCGAACATTCGGACGCGGACACGCGTCTTTGCGTGGAGTGGGCCCGGCGCTTCGGCCTGGGACTCAGCGGCGGTTCGGATTACCACGGCGCCAACAAGCCCGGCATCCGTCTGGGCGTGGGCCGGGGCGGTCTGCGGGTGCCGCTGGACGTGCTGGAAAAACTGGAGGCGCGTCGCCGCGCGCACGGCCTGCCGTGCTAGCATCCAGCCGCCCGAGGCGGAGGTTCTTCTCTTGTCTGCTGTGGGCGTTCTGCTGCCTGTGGACGATAACCTGCCCGGCGTATCCCGGCCATGCGGCTTCGTCCTCTTCCGCGCCCCTCCCTTCTCTTGATGTCATGCTCGGCTCCATGCTGATGCTGGGTTTTCGCGGCACGGAACTTGCGCCGGACGATCCCTTTCTGGCGGCGGTGCGCGCGGGCAAGGTGGGACATGTCCTGCTGTTCGACCGCGACCTGCCCAGCGGCGGAGAGCGCAACATCCGTTCCCCCGAGCAGCTCCGCCGTCTGACGGCCGCGCTGCGCGCCGCCGCCCCCGGTCCCATGTTCATTGCCGTGGATCAGGAAGGAGGCCGCGTCAGGCGGCTCAAGCCGCAACAGGGTTTTATGGACCTGCCTTCGGCCCGGAGCATGGGGCGGGGGCGCCCGGCGGCCACCAGAGCTTTGGCCGCGCGGCTGGGCGCGGAACTGGCCGGGCTGGGCATTTCCGTGGACCTTGCGCCCGTGGCGGACGTGGACAGCAATCCGGACAATCCGGCCATCGGCAAGCTGGGGCGCAGCTTCAGCCCGGACCCCGGGCTGACGGCGCAGCATGCCCTGGCTTTCGGGCAGGGGCTGGCTCAGGCCGGGATCATTCCCGCGCTCAAGCATTTCCCCGGCCAGGGCGGCGCGCAACGCGATTCGCATCTGGGCCTCACCGACATCAGCCGCTGCTGGGACGGCGGCGGCGATCTGCTGCCCTATGCGGAGGCCTTCAGCCAGGGCTGGCCGGGCATGGTCATGGTGGGGCATCTGTTTCATGCCGGGCTTGACCCCGAGCATCCGGCCACGCTGTCGAAGATGGTGGTCACCGGCCTGCTGCGCCAGGGGCTGGGCTGGCGGGGCGTGGTCATCAGCGACGACATGCAGATGAAGGCCATCACCGGGCACTACGGCCTGGAGCAGGCCATGCTGCTGGCAGTGCAGGCGGGGGTGGACATCTTGGTTTTCGGCAACAATCTGCAATGGGATCCCGATCTGCCCGAAAAAGCGCACGCAACACTGCGCCGCCTGGTGGACAGCGGCAGGATTTCGCCGGAACGCATCCGGGCGTCGTGGGAGCGGATACGCGCGCTGCATGCGGCCTACGCGCGTTAAAAAAATCTGGATAAAAAACCAAAGAGGGAAGCCGCGCGGCTTCCCTCTTTGGTTTTCGGCAAGTCGTGTTGGAGGATGCCTCCGGCGGCCAAGGGGGCGCGGCCCCCTTGGGATTCCGTTTCCGGAGATGTCGGGTAAACCGGGCCGCCCTGCGCCGCCTGCAGGGCTGATTATCTCGTTGTTCCGCTGTTGCCCGGCCGGGGGCCGTCCGTGAGCAGAACGGCCTGTCCCGCAAGGCCGCCCTTTTGCGCGTCCCTGTCGCGCGGGCCGTTGTCCCGCAACACGAAGAAGGCGATGTGCATCTTGTCCATAGTCAGGGCGTCGTCAGGCCTGAGCGGCAGCATGGGCGCGTCCAGAGACGCGATCCACCAGTTGCCGTCAGCCATGACGGCTTCGGAGCTGTAGTGCAGGGGCCGCGTGCCCGCTATCCCGCTGCCGCCGTCCAGCAGGGTCATGTCCCGCGCCGGTCCGCCGTTGCCCAGGAATCGCATCTGGAAGACGGCCAGATCACCGTCGCGCACGTCGGCCGTGAAGGCATACGCGCCCAGTGTTTTTTCCCTGATGCTGTTTTGGCCTTCGGCGGGCGTCATGGGACTCGTCCCGGTCACCACGGCCACCACGGCTTCCGTGGGCTGGGCGTAGGAGGCGCGGGGCGCGTCGGCCAGCGCTTCGGAGCCGGGCACAAAGCCGTAAACCGGCCTGTCGCCCACAATGGTCGCCATCACGCGCATGTCGGCCAGGCGCTGCGGGTCGGCCACGGCCACGGCCAGCGGATCCTCGGCCAGAATGGTGAAGTCCGCCAGCCTGCCGGGCGCGATGGAGCCGATCCGGTCGCTGAGCTTGTTCTGCCAGGCGGGCATGCCGGTGACCGCGTGCAGGGCCTGCAGGGCATTGATCCGGTGGTCGTAGTTCCAGAAGGCGAAGGTTGTCCTGTCGCCGGTTTCCTGGGGGTCGCGCGGCGGGAAGAGCGCCTTGGCCTTGAGATCGTGCCCCTGGCCGCTGAGCAGGGTGCCGCCCTCATAAATGGCTGAATGGGCGCTGGTGCGGGTCACCGCCGATTGCAGACTGCGCAGCGGCGCAATGGGCGTGATGTAGGTGTCGTTGTGGAAGCTGAAGGGCTGGTTGTAGGCCACGCTCCAGCCCACGGGGCTCATGTTCCGGGCGCGGCCCGGCCCGAAGAATATCTGGTTGTGGCGATCGCCCCAGAAATAGGTATGGGTCACAAAGTAGGAATTGAAGAAATGCTGGTCGCGCATCAGGCGGCTCAGTTGCGTGATGTCCCTGGCGCCCACGCTTGCCGGGGAAAGTTTGCCGTCCGTAAAGGCTCCGGTCAGTTCCGTGTACATGGGGCCGGTGCCCGGCAGATCCTGATAATTGCCGGTCAGACGCTGGATGTGCTGCAGTTCCATGGTTTGGGCGTGGATGGACGTGTCGCGGGTGTCCTTGACCTGCGGATGCCGGACCACGGCTTTTTCCAGGGCCGTGACCCAGTGTTCGGCGGCGGCGCTGCCGTTGGTATGGGTCTGGGTGCTCTGCCCGTTGCCGTGATAGAGGGCGATCAGGGTTTCCAGGGCCGCCGGGGACATGTTGTCCGTGCCCACGGCCCCGTTGAAGAAACCGGCCTTGTTGAAGCTGTCGGCGGCCGTATACGCGCCCCAGCGGTAAAAGCCGGGCTGTTTCATCCAGGCCGTGTAGCCCTGGGGCGAGCCGTCAAAGGTGAACTTCCAGGCGCCGAGAAAGAGGCGGTTGTCCGCCGCCAGACCGGCGGGCGGCGTGACGGCGCCCCTGGACACGGCCACGGGCGCGCCGTTCCTGTCCTTGTCCGCCGCGTAGGCGGGCATGGCCAGCCGGGTGATGTCGCTGCCGTTGGCCACGGCCCGGCGGCCGTCGGCAAAGGGAATATTGTTCCCGGTCATGGCCGCTGTTTCCGCTCCGGCCAGGGACAACGTGCCGCTGTCCCAGCCCAGGGCCGCGCGGTTGATCCAGCCCGCGCTGTCCACGGTTTTGCCCGAGGCCAGGGTGGTGGGATAATAGCCCAGGGGATGCAATACCACGCGCAGGTCCAGATTGCCGCGCAGGATGCCGTTCTGCATCTTGGGCAATTCCGTGAGCATGCGGATGTTGGAGCAGTCCGCCGTGGTCACGCCCGCCGCCGCGTAGACTTCATTGGCGCGGGCCAGGCCGCGCTGGGCCGCCTGGGGTCCGGCGGGCGGGAAGTGACGGCTGACCACCTGCATGGCGCGGGGCTCGGTGAGCTTGCCGCTTTGCGCGTCCACGCCCACGGTGTTGAGTTCGTTTTTGGCCGCTTTGGCCAGGGCCGCGGAGTTGACCACCGCCATATGGCCGGAGACGTGCCGCACGAAGACGGGATTGTGCGGGCAGGCCGCGTCCAGATCCGCTCTGGTGGGATGGCGCATTTCCGTGACCAGGGTGTCGTCGTAGCCCCAGCCCAGCACCCACGCGCCCTTGCCCGCGCTTTGGCAGCGCCGGGCCAGGGCCTTCTTGTAATCCTCAATGGAGCGCATCTCGCCCAGAGGGAAGCTGTTCAGGTTGACCTGAAAAAGGTCGTAGCCGCCTTGCAGCGGAAAGTGTCCGTGCCCGTCGACAAGGCCCGGCAGCATGGTTTTGCCGTGCAGGTCCACAATCCCGGCCGCGTCGGCGAACAGGCCCTGTTGCCGGGCCTGGGCGGCGGAACCGGCAAAGATGATTCTGCCGTCCCTGACGGCCACCACCTCCACGGTTTTGGCCTTGCGCGGGTCTTTGGCCGCGTCCATGCTTTCGGTCAGGGTGTAGATTCTGCCGTTGTGGTAGAGCGTGTCCACCGTGGCGGCGGCCAGGGGCCGCGCGCCCCAGCCCGCGCCCAGAAGCAGGATCAGGGTCAGGACGTGGGCCAGAACTCCGGCCCTTCCCGCGAACCGGCTGAAAGCATGCCGCAAGCTGCGTTTACGCATCATATCGCTTCCTTGTAAGAGGGTTTTCCCGATTGTCCGGAATTGCCTGTGCTTCATCCGTTGCATTGGCGCACGGCCTTGTCAAGCCGGGCGCGGTTCGCGCCGGGGAGGTGCCTGTTGACGGTGGATTTTTCCGGCCCTATCTTGAAAAAGTACGACAAGGAGCGCGAACCCATGTCCCATTTTCTGTATCTTTCCGATGTGTTCTGTCCGTGGTGCTATGGTTTCGCACCCGTCATGCAGCGTCTGGCCGCCGAACATCCGGACCTGCCGGTGCGCGTGCTCGGCGGGGATCTGGTGGGCCAGGCCACGACGCTGACGGAGATGAAGGCCGGGTCCCCGAACCTGCGGGACTTTTTCGTCCGTCTGGAAAAAACCACCGCCCAGCCTGTGGGCGGTTTTCTGGCGGCTCTGGACGCTGACCGGCCCCTGCGCATGTATTCGCCGGACGCGGCCGTGCTGCTGGCGGCCTTGAAGCGTCTTGCGCCGGGGCATGAGCTGGCCCAGATGGAGTGCCTGCAGCAGCTCCTGTACCGCGCGGGCCGCGACGTGCTTTCCGCCGACGTGCGGGAGGCGACGGCGGCCCGCTGGAATGTGGACCCGCTTCTTCTGGAGCGCGCGCTGGACGATCCCGCCGTGCGGGAGGCCGCCGAAAAGGAAACGCGGGAAGCCGCCGCCCTGATGGGTGAATTCAAACTCTACCCCACGCTCTATCTGGTGCGGGACGACGGGCGCAGTCTGCTGGCGCGGGGCTATGCCTCCTACGCCACGACGGCCGCCCGGCTGGAGGCGGCGTTGAGCGGCAACAGCGCGGGTTTCGCCGGGGGCGGAGCCTGCTCCCTAGACGGAACCTGCCATATCTGACGCCCGGCGGCGCGTGACGCGGCAAGGAATATCTCTGTATGAAAAGCAACGAGCAGTTTGAATTCAAAAAGCTGGACGCCGGTGACTTCGAGGAGTTCGAAGCCCTGCTGCGCTACGCCTTTCAGGTCAGCTCTTATGAAATGTCGCGGATCGGCTGGTCGGACAAGGAGATGAAGCAGTCCAAAAAGCCGATTTTCGACGCCTCCTACGTGCTGGGCTGGTTTTACAAAGGGCATCTGGCCTCGCAGATCGTGGTCTACTCCATGGAGGTCAATATCCGGGACCGGATCTGCAAGATGGGCGGCGTCACCGGCGTGGCCACCTATCCGGAATACACCGGCCGTGGGCTGGTGCACTCCCTGATCAAAAAGAGCCTGGAGCACATGCGCCGGGAGCAGCAGTACATTTCCTTCCTCTGCCCGTATTCCATCCCTTTTTACCGCAAACAGGGCTGGGAAATCGTGGCGGACAAGATGACCTTTTCCATCAAGGACACCCAGCTGCCCAAGCACCACGCCGTGGAAGGCCAGATCGAGCGTGTGCCCGCGGAGCACGAGGACATCCGCCGGGTCTACAAATACTTCGCCCTGCAACAGCACGGCGTGCTGATCCGGGGCGATCTGGAGTGGGAGGAGTACTGGCGCTGGGAGTCCGACGACATCATGGCCGCCGTGTATTACACCAAAGAGGAAAAGCCGCTGGGTTACGTCATCTACTATATTGAGAACGAAGTCTTTCAGATCAAGGAAATGATCTGGCTGACCCAGGAGGCCAAATACGGCATCTGGAACTATATCAGCGCGCATTTTTCCATGATCACCAAGGTGGAGGGGGCCAACTACACGGGCGAGTCCATTGCCTTCCAGTTTGAGGACAGCGAAATAGACGAGACCATCCGGCCCAACGTCATGGCCCGCATTGTGGATGTGGAGCGCTTTCTGGAGGAATATTCCTTCCAGTTCGAGGACGACAAGCTCAAGCTTTATTTCCGCATCAGCGACCCGGCCGCGCCATGGAACAACGGCATTTTCCACGTCTCCTGGCAGGACGGCAAGACCGTCTGCGAAAAGGTGGACAGCCACGGTTCGGCCCCGCTGATCGAAATGGATATCCAGACCCTGACCGTCATGCTCATGGGCTACAAAAGGCCCACCTATCTCTATAACAACGACAGAATCCGCATGGAATATTATCTGCTGCCCACCCTGGAAAGCCTTATCCCGCCGGAAAAACCGTATTTTTCGGATTATTTCTGAGCCGGGGCGAAGTTTTTCCATAGGTCATAAAAAGCGGGGAATCATGTTCCCCGCTTTTTATGACCTATGCTTCTGAAATGCCGTCTACTTGTCCCGGCCGCAGCACTTCTTGTACTTCTTGCCGCTGCCGCAGGGGCAGGGATCATTGCGGCCCACGCGCGGCGCGGCTTTGGCCGGCGTGCCCTTGGCCGGCTGGGCTTCGTCTTCGCCGCCGCCGGAATAGGACAGTTGGCCCGACGATTCCTCGCGGTGGCGGAACTCCAGGGCCAGGGCTTCTTTTTCAGCCTCGGCGCGGGCCTGTTCCTCTTCCGGGCTGACCCGCTGCACGCGCACGCGGGTCAGGGCGCGGAACACGCTCTCACGGATCTGGAAGAGCATTTCCTGGAACATGTCGAAGCCTTCGCGCTTGTACTCCAGCTTGGGATCGCGCTGGCCGTAGCCGCGCAGGCCGATGCCGTCGCGCAGGGCGTCCATGTTGCGCAGGTGTTCCTTCCAGCAGCGGTCCAGCTCTTCCAGCAGGAAGTAGCGCTGGATGTCCTTGTAGCTCTCACCGGCGTCGGCTTTCAGTTCATCCAGAATGCCGCGTATCAGCTTTTCACACTCTTCCCGCTCGGGCAGGGGCGCGTTTTCGGGCAGCGCGCGGTCCAGATTGAAGACTTCGCGCAAGCGGGCCATGATGGCCCGGCGCGTGTCGGGCAGATCGTCGGGCGCGGTATTGTCCAGCGGGCCGTAGGCATCGTCCAGCACGTCGCTCATAAATTCGTTGAGCACCGGCTCCAGATCGTCCTCGACCATCAGCTCGCGGCGCAGGGTATAGATGACCTCGCGCTGCTGATTCATGACGTTGTCGTAATCCAGCAGGGTTTTACGGATCTCGAAGTGGTGGGCTTCCACCCGTTTCTGGGCGCCTTCCACCGCGCGGGTGACCATGGCGTTTTCAATGGCCTCGCCGTCGCGCAGGCCCAGCTTTTCCATCAGGCCCTTGATCCGGTCCGAGCCGAACAGGCGCATCAGGTCGTCTTCCAGGGAGAGGTAGAAGCGGGAGGAGCCGGGGTCGCCCTGGCGGCCCGAACGGCCGCGCAACTGGTTGTCGATGCGGCGGCTCTCGTGCCGCTCGGTGCCCAGGATGTGCAGGCCGCCCAGTTCCACCACGCCCTCGCCCAGCACGATGTCCGTGCCGCGCCCGGCCATGTTGGTGGCGATGGTCACTTTGCCCTTCTGGCCCGCCTGGGCCACGATTTCGGCTTCTTTCTCATGCTGTTTGGCGTTGAGCACGTTGTGCGGAATGCCCAGCTTGGTCAGGCGCTGGGAGAGCATTTCCGACGTCTCAATGGAAATGGTGCCCACCAGCACGGGCTGTTCCTTCTGGTGCAGTTCGGCGATGGCCGCCGCGATGGCGTCGAATTTTTCCTTGCGGCTGCGGAAGATCAGGTCCGGGTAATCCTTGCGGATCATGGGCCTGTTGGGCGGGATGGAGATGACCTCCAGATTGTAGATCTGCTGGAATTCCACGGCTTCGGTGTCCGCCGTGCCGGTCATGCCCGAAAGTTTGTCGTAGAGGCGGAAATAGTTCTGGAAGGTGATGGAGGCCAGGGTCTGGTTTTCCGCGGCGACGGTGACGTGCTCCTTGGCTTCCAGGGCCTGATGCAGACCGTCGGAATAGCGGCGTCCGGCCATGAGGCGGCCCGTGAACTCGTCCACGATGACCACCTGATCGTCCTGCACGATGTAGTCCACGTCGCGCTTGAAGACCTGATGGGCCTTGAGGGATTGCAGAACGTGGTGCTGGGCCGTGATGTTGGCCGGGTCAAAGAGGTTGTCCAGCTTGAGCAGCTCCTCGCAGCGGAGCGCGCCCGCGTCCGTGAGCATGGCGGTGCGGGCCTTTTCGTCAATGGTGTAGTGCTCGGGCGTGAGCTGGCGCACGATGTCGTCCACCGTGCGGTACATGCCCACGGATTCCTCGGACGCGCCGGAAATGATCAGCGGCGTGCGGGCTTCGTCGATGAGGATGGAGTCCACTTCGTCCACGATGGCGAAGTTGTGGCCGCGCTGCACAAGCTGGTCGGCATAGAACTTCATGTTGTCGCGCAGGTAGTCGAAGCCGAATTCGTTATTGGTGCCGTAGGTAATGTCCGCGTTATAGGCGGCTTTGCGCTCAGCGTCGTCCAGGCCGTGCACGATGACGCCGGTGCTCAGGCCGAGAAAGGAATACAGCTTGCCCATCCAGGCCGCGTCTCGCGAGGCCAGGTAGTCGTTGACCGTGACCACGTGCACGCCCTTGCCGGACAGCGCGTTGAGCACCACGGCCAGGGTGGCCACCAGGGTTTTGCCTTCGCCGGTCTTCATTTCGGCGATCTTGCCCTTGTGCAGAACCATGCCGCCGATCAGCTGCACGTCATAGTGGCGCATGCCCAGCACGCGGCGCGAGGCCTCGCGCACCAGGGCGAAGACTTCGGGCAGCAGCGCGTCCAGGCTTTTGCCGCCCTCCTGCACGTCTTTTTTATACCGGGAGATGCGGGCGGCGAAGTCCGCGTCTTCCAATTGCTGCATTTCGGGTTCCAGAGCATTGATGCGCTGCACCTGGGGGCGGAGGCGGCGCAGATAGCGCTCGTTTTTGCTGCCGAAGATCTTCTTGAAAAGAAAACCGAACATGGATGCTCCTCTGCTTCACACGGGCGGGCCGCTGGCGGCTCCGGCCGATTATGGTCCGGGTCGGGTTGCGACGGCAGGGCGCTCACACTGCCGTGGTATCCCGCAAAAATAAGTCATTATGTCATACTTGGCAATGCAAGGCGGTGTATCTTTCGGAAAAAGCGGGCCGAAATCCGCCATGGCGGCGGATTTGCGCGTGGCGCTCGAAATCACGCGTGCCGGACACAAGGGCCGGGGCGGAAGCGCGCGGACGGGTTCGTCAGTTTTGCGCCCGTGGCGTCATATTGTTAAATTAAAAAATATATTATATATATTATAAAATATTATATGCAATCATTAATATGGGCGTTGCCCATGCTGTTCGTATGCAAAAATAGTTTTATATGGCAGGAGGATATAGTTATCTTGTGTATAAGACAGTCTATTTTATTCTATATTGACAGCATGGAATCGTGGAAGAGGCGAAAAAAACAAGAATGTCCGTCCGGTCGGCGATTGCGGGGCGGACATTGCAATGCCTGCCGGGAGCGCGTTTGAATTTTCTCCGGCCCGAAGGGGAATCCCGTATCCGCTTTGCGAGGAGGAAGGCCGCAGCGGCCGTTAAATGTACCTGTCTCCGGAAAGGACGCCACTGAAAAATGTCCGATGCCGTCCGGCATCTCTCATGCGGGCGGCTTGTGGGGTCGATGGCATGAAGCATTTCCTTGGCATGGATGTGTTTGCCGCGGCGCGTCTGCGGCTTGAGGAAATCTTTGACAATTTTGAACGCGTCTATGTTTCGTTCTCCGGCGGAAAAGACTCCGGGGTTGCCGTGCAGTACGCCCTGCAGATCGCCCGGGAGAAGGGGCGTCTGCCCCTGGACGTGCTGCATGTGGATCTGGAAGCGTGGTATGCGCATACCGACGCTTTCGTCACGCGCGTCATGACCCGCCCCGATGTTCGCCCGTACTGGATTTGCCTGCCCATTCATCTGCGGAACTCCGTCTCCCAGATGCGGCCGCACTGGTTGTGCTGGGATCCCGCCGCGCGTGAGCGGTGGGTCCGCGAACTGCCGAAACATCCGGGGGTGATTGCCGATGAGGGCTATTTCCCCTGGTTCAGGCGCGGCATGGAGTTTGAGGAATTCACGCCCCTGTTTGCCGCGCACTTTGCCGAAGGGCGTTCCTGCGCCTGCATAGTGGCCATCCGCAGCGACGAGTCGCTCAACCGTTTCCGGGCCATCGCCTCTCCGGTCAAACAGCGCTGGAACGGCAGAAGCTGGAGCACGGTAACGCCTTCGGGCGTGGTCAATGCATATCCCATATACGACTGGCGCACCGAGGACGTCTGGACGGCCACAGGCAGAAAAGGCTGGGACTACAACCGGATTTACGATCTCATGCATCTGGCCGGGGTGGGCATTCATCAGATGCGCCTTTGCCAGCCCTACGGCGACGACCAGCGGAAAGGACTCTGGCTTTTCAAGATGCTGGAGCCGGAGACATGGGCCAGGCTTGTGGCGCGGGTGGAAGGGGCGAATTTCGGCAACCGTTATGTGGGGCGGTCGGGAAATGTGCTTGGAAATTTTCATATCCATCTTCCCCAGGGACACACCTGGCAGAGTTACGCGGAATTTCTGCTTGAGACCATGCCCCCGCCCACGGCCGCGCACTACCGGAAAAAGATCAGAACCTTTCTCAGGTGGTGGGCCAAGCACGGCGTTGAGGAAATCCCGCAGGAGGCCGACGCAAAACAGGAGGCGCTCCGCAAGGCTCCGAGCTGGCGGCGCATCTGCAAGACATTGCTGAAGAATGACTATTGGTGCAAAGGTTTGAGCTTTTCCCAGACCAAGCGCGAGATGGAACGTCAGGCTCAGATGATTCTGAAATACATGGAGCTGTGATGGAGCTTCGGGAATTTACCCATGATGCGGACCCGGTCAGGAACCGGGAGTTGTTCGGCCTGTTGGGCGAATACGCGGCAAGTCCGGCGATCCGGGATGCCCTGGGCGGTTTCATCAGTTCCGAGCCGGGCCGCCGCTGGTTCGTCATGCTGGAAGACGGCGCGCGCGTCGCGGCTTTCGGCTCGCTGCGCCGTAAACGGACGGCAGCGCATCTTCTCCACTTATACGCCCTCAAGGAAAATGCGGACATTGCGGTTCTGGAACGCTGCATTCAGGAAGCGCGGGAGTGGGGCGCGGCTTGCCTGCTGACCGCGGATTACTGGACACGCCGTGAGTTTTACTTCCGTTACGGATTCAGCTCCGTGCGCAAAGTCGGGCGCTTCGTGCGATTTAAAAAGGAATTGGGCTATGGGAATTGATGAGCTTCTGAGCATGCTTGAGCGCGCCCTTGAGGACGAGAAGGGCGATCTGGACAGACGAGTCGCGGTATACAACCAAATTGTCGCCATGGCCTCGGCCTATCTGGATCTGCCCCATCCGGTGACATGTCCCCAGCTCGTCCCCGTGGACCGGGTTCATGGCAATGAGTACAACCCGAACAAGGTCGCGCCGCCGGAAATGCGCCTGCTCACCCTGTCCATTGAAAAGGACGGCATGACCATGCCGGTGGTGGTGGCGGACGACAAGAACGGCTGGGTCGTCGTGGACGGCTTTCACCGGCGCAGGGTGGCGAAGGCCAAAGCCCACATCCGCCAAAGCCTCGGGGGCTATCTTCCGATAGTCCGGCTCAACAAGAGTCTTGAGGACCGCATCACGTCCACCGTGCGCCATAATATGGCCCGCGGCGCGCATCAGGTGGAACTGACGGCGAAACTTGTGACGCTGCTCCGCAGGCATAACTGGACAAACGAGCGGATCGGCAAGGAACTCGGCATGGACCCTGATGAAGTGCTGCGGCTGAAACAGATGCAGGGACTGGCCGAGGCCTTTTCCGACCGGGAATTTTCACGGGCCTGGGATGTGGACGCCCAGACAAGGGCGGCCGGGCAGAAAAAGCGTTCTGATTCCCGTCTGTAATGCAACGCCTTCAAAGACCGCAAGGGCGGCCCCCGGTATCTTCGCCGGGGCCCGCCCTTGCGGCGCGCTGTCCATAACGCGCCGGATTGCGGCCGGAGAGGCAGCGCCTCTCCGGCCGCAATTCCGTAACATCAGGCCTGTTTCAGTTCCTGAATCAGGCTCGTGAGCCCCTGGGCCTGCGCGGCCAGGTCAGACACTGCCTTGGCGGCCTCGGCCATGGCCTCGGCGGTCTGGCGGGACATGTCGTTGACCTGGACGATGGACTGGTTGATCTCCTCGCTGGCGGCGGACTGTTCCTCGCTGGCCGTGGCGATGGCGTTGACCTGATCCGCCGTGACTTCCACGGTGGCCACGATTTCCTGCAGGGCCGCGCCGGACTGGCTGGCCAGTTCGTTGGCCTCGCTGATGCGCGCCACGGCGTTGTCCATGCCGGTCATGCTTTTGGCCGTGCTTTCCTGAATGGCCTGGATGGCGTTGCCCACATCCTGGGTAGAGGCCATGGTCTTTTCGGCCAGCTTGCGCACTTCGTCGGCCACCACGGCGAAGCCGCGCCCGGCCTCGCCCGCGCGGGCCGCCTCAATGGCCGCGTTGAGGGCCAGCAGGTTGGTCTGGTCCGCGATGTCCGAGATGACGCCCATGATCCGGGTGATGTCCTGGGCGTGCTCGTTGAGCTGGGTCATGTCTTCCTTGAGGTCCAGAGACATCTGGTGCACCTCTTCAATGCTGTGCACGGCCTTTTCCACCACTTGCGCGCCCGCCTCGGCCTTTTCCCTGGTTTCGGCGGAGGCGGCGGAAGCCGAACCCGCGTTGCGGGCCACTTCCTGAACCGTGGCGTTCATCTCGTTCATGGCCGTGGCCGCTTCGGAGAGGCGCTGGGCGGACTCGGCCGCGCCCCGGTCGGACTGCTCGATCTGGGCGGACAACTGGGTGGAGGCGGAGGAAACCACGCTGCCCACCTGTTCCAGTTGGTCGGCGGCCACCAGCATGGCCTCGGTCTTGGCCTGGGCTTCCCGGCCCGCGATTTCGGCTTTTTCCATGGCTTCCTGAGCCCTGGCGGACTGTTCCCTGGCGTTTTCCGATTCGTGTTTGGCGTTATCTATATTTTGCTTCAGGGCGTTGACCATGGCCACAATGTTGCCGAACACGCCTATTTTTTTGCTGCCGTCATCAATATTGTAATCGCCGTCCACCACACGCCGGGCGATGACGTTCAACGCGCCGGGGTCCTTGCCCAACTGGCGCAGCACGCCGCGGACGATAAAGAAGATCAGGCCGATGCCGATGAGCAGGGCCACGATAAGCACGCCGGTGACCAGGCTCTGGGAATTCTCGTACACCTGATCGCCGAACTCGCTGGCCGCGTCGCCGCCGGCCACATTGATCTTGACCAGCTTGATGAGTTGATCGCTGGCGCGGTAGAAGGTTTCCCGCGAAGGACCGACCAGAAGGGCTCTGGCTTCATCCGTGCGGTTTTCCTGGGACAGTTTGTAAATCTGTTCGTGGATTTTTTGATATTCTTTCCAGTCCGTAAGAAAAGCGTCATAGGTCGCTTTTTCCTCGGGGCTGGAGATCACCTTGACGTACTTCGCCTCCATGTCCTGGAACAGCGTGAGCATCTCATTCATGCGTTTTTCATATTTTTCCATCAGCTCCTTGCTGGTGGAGAAGATGTGCATGATTTCCTGAATGCGGTAGTTGGAGGCATATACGTTCAGACCCTGCGCGTACCGGGTGGAAGGCAGCCAGTTGTCGGCTATTTCCGTGGAGGCCGCGTTGATCCTGCTCATCTGGATCAGGCTGAAAATGCCCATGCCGCAAAGCATGGCGAGCAGAAGACCCATTGCCAGTGAAAGTTTTATTGACAGCTTCATCTTCCCCATCCTTAAAATATGGTCGGTGCGAAAATCCTCTTCCCCAAAAAAACGTCAGACTTCACGGAGCGCACGCAAGGAATGCATGGACCTCATTCCTTTGCCATGCGTGCGGCTCGGTTTCTCCAATGAGAGAAAACCATACAGTGCTCTGCCCGTAATTATCGGAACAGAGGAATGTATCTTTAGTGATATATGGTAGTATTTCGCAGAATAGAACGAAAAGCAAGAGTGGCGCTAATTCAAAATAAAGTAATTATTTTTTGCAAAGGCTGAAATTATTAAATAGTATTGAAAAAAATGGTTATATAAAATCAAAAAGAATAATTTAAAAACATAATAGCGTTATTTTGAATTATACAGATTATATTTCGGCTTTTTCCCGCCAAAACATAAAATAAGAAAAAAATGAAAGGCGCGCCTCGCTGTCCACTACGAGGCGCGCCGGGGAAGGGGCGTGTGTCCGTACACGCCTGAGTGCGACCGGGAGGGGATGGTTATAGTCCCGGCCGCAACGTTGTCGTCATCAGGCCTGTTTCAGCTCCTGAATCAGGTCCGTGAGGCTCTGGGCCTGCATAGCCAGATCGGAGACGGCCTTGGCGGCTTCGGCCATGGCTTCGGCTGTCTGGCGGGACATGTCGTTGACCTGGACGATGGATTGGTTGATCTCCTCGCTGGCGGCGGACTGCTCCTCGCTGGCCGTGGCGATGGCGTTGACCTGATCCGCCGTGGCTTCCACAGTTTCCACAATTTCCTGCAAGGCCTGACCGGACTGGTTGGCCAGTTCCGTGGCTTCGCCGATGCGCTGCACGGCCTCATCCACGGCGCTCATGCTTTGGGCCGTGCTTTCCTGAATGGATCTGATGGCGTTGCCCACATCCTGGGTGGAAGCCATGGTCTTTTCGGCCAGCTTGCGCACTTCGTCGGCCACCACGGCGAAGCCGCGCCCGGCCTCGCCCGCGCGGGCGGCCTCAATGGCGGCGTTCAGCGCCAGCAGGTTGGTCTGGTCCGCAATGTCCGAGATCACGCCCATGATCCGGGTAATATCCTGCGAGTGCTCGTTGAGCAGGGCCATGTCGTCCTTGAGCGCCAGGGACTTGGCGTGGACGTCTTCAATGCTGTGCACGGCCTTTTCCACCACCTGCGCGCCGGCCTCGGCCTTTTCCCTGGTGGAGATGGAGGCGGCGGAGGCGGAACTGGCGTTCCGGGCCACTTCCTGGACCGTGGCGTTCATTTCGTTCATGGCCGTGGCCGCTTCGGAAAGGCGCTGGGCGGATTCGGCCGCGCCCCGGTCGGACTGTTCGATCTGGGCCGAAAGTTCGGTGGAGGCGGAGGAAACCACGCTGCCCACCTGTTCCAGCCTGTCGGCGGCGGCCAGCATGGCCTGGGTTTTGCCAAGAGCTTCCTGGCTGGCTTTTTCGGCCTGTTCCATGGCCTCCTGGGCCTTGCGGGACTGCTCTTTGGCGTTTTCCGATTCCTGGTGGGCCGAGGCTATCAATTTCTTAAGGTGTTCCACCATGGCGTTCAGGGCCGTGAAAAGCGTGCCGAGTTCATCACTGCGCTGCCGGGTGAACGGCGTGTCAAGATCGCCTCCGGCCACAGCCTTGGCGTAATTGACGCCATGTAGAAGGTCCTTGATGATGGGCCGGGTGACCAGGAAGATGATCAGGCCCACAAGAACGGCGCCGACCAGCATGATGCCCAGACTGATATTGCGGATGGAGGATGTGGCTTCGCTGATTTCCGAGACGTCGAGGGTGGAGACGGCGATCCAGCCGGATTCGGGATCCTTTCGGAAATTAAGCAGGCGTTCAATGCCCGCGTTGGTGGTGTAGTGCAGCGCGCCTTGAGGGGCGGCCAGCACCTTGCGTCCCCATTCCGTGGTTTTCGCGTCGAATTCCTGGACCAGCTTGTAATCGGGGTGGGCCAGCATAAGGCCGCCCTTGTCCAGAATGTAAGCGAAGCCGGTCTTGCCGATGTGCACGCCTTCAATAGTGCTGGCGATGATGTCTTTGGCGGGCAGGTCGGCGTAAAGCACGCCGGCGGGCTTGCCGGAGGAGTTCAGCAACGGCGTGGCGATAATGACGGCCTTGTCGTTGATGTCCCTGCTCATGAGTGGTTGGGAGATGACCGTTTTTCCCTGCAGGGCGTCCTGGAAATACACGCGGTTGCTGATGTTGAGCTTGCCGACGGTCTCCTTCACCGAGCCCGCCACGACCACGCCGTCAGGGCCGGCGATGCCGACCTCCGGAAAGGCCGTGTAAATGGCGTTGAGGCTTTCCACAACGTCTTGGACGCTGCGCCCGGCTTCCAGCGCCTGAGCGGGGTCGCCGCCCATGGCGTCCGCTAGGACGCGCAGCCGGGCCGTGGCGGCCATGCCGCGCACGCTGTTTTTATAATTCACGGCGGCGTTGGACACGCCCTTGAGCAGAACCTGGTTGGTCACCTCCAGTTCATTCTCGAAGTTGCTCTCCAGGCGATTGGAAACCATATTGGCGACCAGCAGCGTGCTGCCCAGTATCATGATGACAAGGGCTGTCAGGCTTGGCAGTAGTAATTTACTTTGAATCGTAAGCTTCATGGGCTCTCCTTGATGGAATGTTTGCCCGGCGCGCTTTACAAAGGTCAAAGCCCAAATGGGGCGTTTGACCCGCGCGGTTGTCCGCAAAAAGCGAAAAAACTGTGGCGCGCCGGTATCCGGCATGCCCCTGCGGGGCGTGCCGTGGGGGGAAAGGCCGCCTTCATGCGGCCGGTGGCGGAGATGCGCGGACGGCTCCTTGGAGCGCGGCCCGGTTTCCCGCTATGAAACTGCTCCGGATCGTGGGGGGATGCCGTCTGGCGCGGCGTTGCTCCGGGGCGGTCGGACGGCGAAGAAACCGTAGCCTGAAGAGAATAAGGCTGTTTCGCCGCTTAGCAATAATTTCACATATGCCGTGCATGGGAATGCGACTGGCGTCGGGTATGTCTGTCATCCGCGTGTCAGGCCAAATGCTCCTCACGGGCATATACGCTGTTGAGCGGCCGGGGGGTCAACACATCCTTGTCCAAGCCGGTCTTTTTCATCTTATTTTGTTAAAAGTCGAAAATAACCGGCTACTTCCATCTGATATTGGGATTAAATATTATTATAAGAGGAATAAATGTAGTATATCGTACCAAAAAATAAATCATTCTTTATATAGCTATAGAATACGAAATACGATTTAATCGTACACGATAAAAAATAAAAAAGCTATTCTTTTATCCGGGAGAGGTTTCCGGCCTGTTAAAAGTGCTGTAACTGGTTTTTATTTCAGCAAAATTCTTGTGCATAAACGCTTCTCCGGCCCCATTGCGAGCTCCGTGGAGCGGCCCGGCACCACTTCAAGCAGGCGGAGCTCCGCGTCCGCGTTGCCAAAAGCCCCCGCTATTGTCGACAGGGGCTTTTGTTGCCGGTATAATTCCGGCGAAACGTCATTGATTTGCGACAGCAGAGAGCTGCTCAGAATGGCCGTGCGGCGGCCGACGCGCTCAGTATAGTGATTTTCGCCGACAGCCTCATTTTTTTCTCCGGATAACGTGATTGAAACATCAAAAGCTGTTTCCGGTTGAAAAATGGCGCGATAATAAAAAATGCCATTTTCCCTTTTGGTGGCGCGGCCGGACCGTGTTGCTTCTGTTGATGCCCGCGAACGGCTGAACTTTGCGGGTCGTTTTCAGTCAGAACATCTTGGCATGTTCAATTTCAGGAGGCTCCAGGCGACGGTTCCCCGCGACAAAGGGAAAAGGCGGTTCCGTCCGGCGGAAAAAGGTACAAAAAGCGGGGCGTCAGGAGACCGCCCCGCTTAGGGAAGCGCGCCCCGCTGTCCACTTCGGGGCGCGCTGGGGAGGCGCGTGCTGTCCATACGCGCCTGTTTGCGGCCGGGGAATGCGCTAACCCCCAACCGCAAGTGTTTGCACCGTAGGAGCGCTCAGCCCCTGATGCGAAAAGTGCGGCAGCGGGACGGCGTCGCGTCTGGAGACGACGGCAATCCTGTCCATACCTGTCTGTTGTTCTTCTTCATTCCAACCGGAAAAAGCGCGCAAAAAACGACGGTATGCTTTGCATTTCGCAAAGCATACCGTCGTTTACGCTGTCTCAGCGTATATAAAAGTGAAGAAAAGGAGGCGCAGAAGCTACTCTCTCTCTCTCTCTCTCTCTCTCTCTCTCTCTAAAGGAATCAGAGCGGCACAGAGTGCCGCTACAGCGATGAAGATGAGATGTTGCTGCTGATCTCTTCATTGCAAACTATCCTTTACAGAAATAAATATTGTACGGAACCGTTGCCAGATTTCCACTATTCTACGGATGAGTGGTTTTCCCATTCCTGAAGTTCGGACATCGACAAATATAGATACTTTCTTGAGCGGAATATAAACGCCTCCACCTCAAATGGATAAAATACGTTTGCACATATTTTTTAGAGTTTCAAGTAATAATATTGCACTTGCGTAATAGAACAGGGTAACTAATATTAATAATTGGGGGCGGCGTGGGTGCGGCATCGCTCACGAGGCTTTCGCCGTGGAGAGTGTCGCGCCCGCATCCCGCTCGGTCACCGCCGCGCCGTCAGGCCTGCTTCAGTTCCTGAATCAGGTTTGTGAGCCCCTGGGCCTGCGCGGCCAGGTCGGACACGGCCCTGGCCGCTTCAGTCATGGCCTCGGCGGTCTGGCGGGACATCTCGTTGACCTGGACAATGGACTGGTTGATTTGCTCGCTGGCTGCGGACTGTTCCTCGCTGGCCGTGGCGATGGCGTTGACCTGATCCCCGGTGGCCTCCACGGTGGCAACAATTTCCTGCAAAGCCTGACCGGACTGGTTGGCCAGTTCCGTGGCCTCGCCGATGCGTTCCACGGCGTTGTCCACGCCGGTCATGCTCTTTGCCGTGCTTTCCTGAATGGCCCTGATGGCGTTGCCCACGTCGTTGGTGGAGGCCATGGTTTTTTCAGCCAGTTTACGCACCTCGTCGGCCACCACGGCGAAGCCGCGCCCGGCCTCGCCCGCGCGGGCCGCTTCAATGGCCGCGTTGAGGGCCAGCAGATTGGTCTGGTCAGCGATGTCCGAGATGACGCCCATGATCCGGGTGATATCCTGGGCGTGCTCGTTGAGCTGGGCCATGTCATCCTTGAGATCCAGAGACATCTGATGGACCTGTTCAATGCTGCGCACGGCCTTTTCCACCACTTGCGCGCCTGCCTCGGCCTTTGCCTTGGTGTCGGCGGAAGCGGTGGAGGCCGAACCGGCGTTCTTGGCCACTTCCTGGACCGTGGCGTTCATCTCATTCATGGCCGTGGCCGCTTCAGAGAGGCGGGAGGCGGATTCTGCCGCGCCCCGGTCGGATTGCTCGATCTGGGCCGAAAGCTCGCTGGAGGCTGAGGAAACCACAGTGCCGACCTGTTCCAGCTTGTCGGCGGCTACCAGCATGGCCTGGGTTTTGGCCTGAGCTTCCATGCCGGCGGCTTCGGCCTGCCGCATGGCCTCCTGGGCCTTGGCGGACTGCTCCCTGGCGTTTTCCGATTCGCGCCGGGCGCTTTCAATATGGCTTTTCAGGGTGTTGACCATTTCCACGATGGCGCCGTAGACGCCCATTTTTTTGCCGCCGTCATCCACATTATAGTCGCCGTCCACCACGCGGTGGGCAATGGCGTTCAGCTCGCCGGGGTCCTTGCCCAACTGGCGCACGCTGTTGCGCACAATCATAATGGTCAGTAACACGGATATGAGAATTGACAGCACGGTCAAAATGATGCCGATCATATTGCTTCTTTCAAACTTGACGTCGGCCTCGGCATTGGCTGCGTCGACGTTTTTTCTGACCTCCAGCACCAGGTTGTTGATCCGTTCACTCAGGTCATTGTAAAGGATGCGCGAGTCGCCCAGCAATAACTTGACGGCTTCTTCCGCCCGGTCCTGGCGGGAGATATCCATCAGCTTGTCGGAGAGGCTGCAATAGGCTTTCATGCCTTCGTCGGCCAGGCGCAATGCCTGCTTGGCTGCGGGGGTGCGCACGAGACCGGAAAGTTCCTGCAGATAACCGTCAATATTATTTTTCAGGGAGGTCATGACTTTTTCCCTGTCTTCCTTCATGGCCCTGCCGGTGGCATAGACGTGGCGTATTTCCATCATACGATGTTGCGACACATCGTTGTTCAGCCTGCCCGCCAGATCAATGACCGGAATATATCGTTCAGCCATGACGGTAGCCGCGTGGTTGATCTGTTGCATCTGCAGCAGCAGATAAACGGCCAGAATGGCGATCAGCACCGTCAATGTCCCCATGCTGTAAGAAATTTTAGTGGACAATTTCATGTGCGCTTCTCCTTTGAGCCTGAGGGGTTTGTATTGCTTATATTTATAAAAAATATTGTATATATTGGATATTGCAAATATACTCAGTATTATTTTGTAAATATCAAGTTTTATTACTATAGCATGCCGGTTTGATAATGTGAATAAAATTTAAATTATTTTCAAATAAGATAAAAATTTTTCTCAATTTGCTATGAATAGGGTTTTTCTGAAAATGAGCAGGCATTATATCCGTAAAATATTTTTATTCGGACAAAATATTATCTTATACAGAAAAATTTGATGATATATCATTCTATCTGATGTATAAATTTTATGAAAATACACATATCTGTGTAATTAAGAATATTCTATGCATATATTTCTTTAAACCGCTAAATATGGTTATAGTATCGCCAAAAAACCTCTTTTGCATGGGCGCCGGGACAGATGGCGGAAACAAAAAGGGCGCGCCTCGCTGTTTCCTGCGAGACGCGCCCATGAAAAGTCTGGATTATATGCGACTGGTCAGCGTCAGGCCTGTTTCAGTTCCTGAATCAGGTTTGTGAGCCCTTGGGCCTGCGCGGCCAGGTCGGACACGGCCTTGGCCGCCTCGGCCATGGCCTCGGCGGTCTGGCGGGACATGTCGTTGACCTGGACGATGGACTGGTTGATCTCTTCGCTGGCGGCGGACTGCTCCTCGCTGGCCGTGGCGATGGCGTTGACCTGATCCCCGGTGGCTTCCACAGTGGCCACGATTTCCTCCAGGGCCGCGCCGGATTGGCTGGCCAGTTCGTTGGCCTCGCTGATGCGTTCCACGGCATTGTCCACGCCGGTCATGCTCTTGGCCGTGCTTTCCTGAATGGCCTTGATGGCGTTGCCCACATCCTGGGTGGAAGCCATGGTCTTTTCAGCCAGTTTGCGCACTTCATCGGCCACCACGGCGAAACCGCGCCCGGCCTCGCCCGCGCGGGCCGCTTCAATGGCCGCGTTGAGGGCCAGCAGATTGGTCTGGTCAGCGATGTCCGAGATGACGCCCATGATCCGGGTGATATCCTGGGCGTGCTCGTTGAGCTGGGCCATGTCATCCTTGAGATCCAGAGACATCTGATGGACCTGTTCAATGCTGCGCACGGCCTTTTCCACCACTTGCGCGCCTGCCTCGGCCTTTTCCTTGGTGTCGGCGGAAGCGGTGGAGGCCGAACCGGCGTTCTTGGCCACTTCCTGGACCGTGGCGTTCATTTCGTTCATGGCCGTGGCCGCTTCGGAGAGGCGCTGGGCGGATTCGGCCGCGCCCCGGTCGGATTGCTCAATCTGGGCCGAAAGCTCGCTGGAGGCGGAGGAAACCACATTGCCCACCTGCTCCAGTCTGTCGGCGGCGGCCAGCATGGCCTGGGTCTTGCCTTGGGCCTCCCGGCTGGCGGCCTCGGCCTGCCGCATGGCCTCCTGGGCCTTGGCGGACTGCTCTCTGGCGTTTTCCGACTCGCGCCGGGCATTTTCAATGTGTGTTTTCAGGGCGTTGACCATATCCACAATGGCGCCGTAGACGCCCATTTTCTTGCCGCCGTCGTCCACATTGTAGTCGCCGTCCACCACGCGATGGGCAATGGCGTTCAGTTCGCCGGGGTCTTTGCCCAACTGGCGGATGGTATTGCGCACCAGCAGCAGGGTCAGGATGACGCCGATCAGAATGGCCGCCGTTATCAGAATGATGCCGGTCAGACGTGAATTGTCGTACATCCTGTCGGCAACAGCGTCGCTTTCGTTGACGTTCTTTTTGATAGCGGTGATGGTGTTGTCCAGGGCCGTGCTCATCATGTCGTAATCTTTGAGAGATTCGCCGAGCAGCAGCGCCACGGCCTGTTCCGTGCGCAATTCCCGCGACAGTTCAAGCACCTGCTTGGACACATTGCGGTAATTCTGCCGGGCCGCCAGGTAGGTCTGAAAAAATTCTCTGGTCCCGGGGCTGACGATCAGGCGCTCAATTTTTTTGATGCCCTCGGCGATAATTCCCGTCCACTTTTGCTGCGCCTTTTCATAGTTGCTCATCTGCGCGGGGTCCGTGGCATAGATGTGCATGGCTTCGGCCAGACGGTATTCCGAAGCGGCGTTATTGATGGTGCCGATCATTTCCACCAGTGGTATCTGGCGCTGACTCAGAACCGTCGCAACATCATTGACCTTGGACATCTGCATGAGCAGGTAAAGGCCCAGAACTGCCATGAGAGCGGCCAGCGCGCCCATGCTCACGGCGATTTTCATTGACAGCTTCATATTTTCTTTCCTCCCGATGTAATGGTTGAAAAGGCAGAGGCGTTTTCCGGACGGAAAAAGAACGCGCCAATAAAAAAACCGTCAGCCATGGCCGCGACGGCCAAGGGTAACGATTTTTCCTTTCGGAGGGAAACGCCTCTGATTTTCGTTGGCAAAACAGCCGGTTACCTCTCTCTCTCTCTGCGCAATAAAGAGCTGCACAGGGCGGAGCAGCGCCGCGAGACCTTTTTGGGGGAGGAAGGGAAATCCGGCGTTTTTATTCATCATAACCCCGCACTGGAAAAGACTCCGTGGCGTTGCACAATAAATCAGACAATATTGAATGTATTTCTGCCAGCTATTATCGGATCAAGGAGAAAAAATATTAGTGCTCTGAAAAATTATTTGACAGAATAGGGATGAAATCAAGAAAAATTACAATAAAATATAAATATGATATGGATGCATAAGGGCATAAATATTATTTTATATGGAGAATATAATTTTACTAGAATAAGAATTATAATATAAAAAATAGTTTTTATTTAGCTGCATGTATTTTAATGCATAAATTATACAAAATACAAAAAACGCGTCCCGCTGTTTACTACGGGGCGCGTCAAAAAATATGATTATATAAAATGTATGCTCTTTTAATCGTGATTTAATCCGGAGCGGTGCTTGCCGTCGTGCTTTATTTCGGGCTTGCGGTCAGGAGCGACGGCTTCTCATCAGAATAAAGAAAGGCCGCCGCGCTGAAAACCGGCCCATCCGGCTAATAACCATGCGCAAGCGGCCGATAAGGCAGGAAGAGGGAAAAAGGCGCGGCCTCAGACCTCGTGGTACTCCTGTTTGATGACGGCTTCGGCTTTGATCCGGTCCAGCAACTCGGCGAAGGTCGCCTTGACGTGCTCGCGGATGTCCCCGGCCACCACCAGAAAGAGCAGATCGTCGCCGGGCTTGAGCAGGCCCTCTTCGGCTTGGGCCACAATGGCGAAAATGCCGGGACGCTGTTCCATCTCACGGCAGATTTCGCGCATTTTCGCGTTGTCGTGACTGACGCGCACGGCGCTGACCGGCGCATGGCCCTTGCGGGACCAGCCGCGCACCACGCCGTTGTGCACGAGCATCATGCCCACATGCTCGGTGAAGCCGGGGCGGGCTTTGAGTTCCTGGAGAGTTTTGTTAATATCCATAGGGACCGCCTTGGTTGAAAGGATATTGGTCTGGTCAGTATATATGCAGGCCTTCCGCTCATAAAGGACTTTATTGATGGCGCAGTTATCGCAGCTTCTGTCCCGCCTGCCCGAAGGCAAAGACGTGCACATGAGCACCATGGGCCATGTGCTCTGGGTCTGCTGGCACAACAATCTTACCCCGGCGGTAAGCCAGACCCTGCTCAACTACGGCGGCATGCTGGTGGGCGAGGAGCACGAACAGGCTCTCTGGTTCTTTTTTACCGACGACGTCTTTCTGGCCCTGGCCCGGCTTATGGTCTGGGGCAATTTCAACGAACTGGCCGTCAGCATCGAACTTTTTCCGGGCCGCCTGCAACTGAGCAGCAAGCGTACGGCCAGTCTTTCCCTGGACGGCGCGCTGCAGGCCCAGCAGATGCTGGTCCGGGACAGCCTGGAAGTCTGGGTGCATCCCAAGAGCCGGGAAGGGCGGAGCGCCCTGCCCGGCATTTCCTTTGAAAGCCGTCCTGCCCGTCAGGGCATGGCCTCCGTGGACTGGGCCACGCCGGTGGTGGACGTGCGCATGCCGTATTCCTCCACGCAGACCTGGTTCGCCATTCTGCATCCTCTGGGCAGCCCTCTGGACAAGGCCTTTCAGAGCGGCTGGAGCGCCATGTTCAAGCGTATCGAGGCGCTGCTGCAAAAGCACAAGATCAAGTCCATCGTGCACGAAACCTTTGTCATGGTGTCCGTGGACAATCTGCTGATGCTGCGCACCTTTCTGCGCGACTATCTGCGCAGTTTCGACAAGGAGAACAACGAACCCGGCACCTGCTGGCCCTGCGTCTGCGTGGTGGCGGACCGTAACAATCTCAATTTCAACACGGACCTGCCCAAAAAAATCGGCCTGCAATGGGACAATCTGATGCCGGATTTCCCATACATCAGCTATCGCAACGCCTATCTGCTGGGCGACGGCTTTACCGTGCGCGATCTGCGCTTTACCGGCGATCAGACCAGCATGGACAGCTGGTGCAATGTGCTGCTGGACGAAAACAGCATCAGCGTTCGCTCCATTCCCCTGCTCATGGCCGGGCATCTCACGGCGGGCAGCTCCGGGGCGGGCGGTTGCTTTTACTGCGGCATTCCCAGCCACACCGCGGCGGAGTGCCCCACGCGCACCTATTTTCCCAGCCGGCCGGAAACCTGGGAGGAAGTGGCGAGCCTGGACCTGGAGAACATCAACGACGCCTTCCGCCACATTGAGATGGTGCTGGGGCAGAAGGGGGCGGACGGCTACGAGGAACTGCTGGAAGGCAAGGACGACGCGGCCGTATTGATGCAGGCCGTGCTGGACATTAACGGCCCGAGCCAGTTGCGCAATGTGCCCCGGCACTGGCTCTATCGCCTGCGCGAACCGGACCCGGATGAGGAAAAACCCACCCGTGACGACAGCCCGGCCTGGGATTTGCTGGACCAGCTGTCCAGAGCCACGCCCGACGAACTGCCTGATCTGGACAAAAAAGTGGCCCAGAGCATCACGCGTCACCAGCGCGATCCGCGCTTGCGCATGGTGCGGGCCTTTCTGTTCATCCAGCGGAATGATTTCAGCCATGCCTCGGCCTGCTTTCGCGAAGCCGCCAGCCTGACCCCGGCCCCCACGCTCCAGGCCTGGAACGAATACCTCCAGGCCCGGCTTTCGGAAGAGCAGGGCCAGTACGGCACGGCCATCGAACAGTACGCCCAGGTCTGGCGGGTCATGCCCCAGTGGCGTGACGTGCAGTACCGGGGCATTGTCTGCCGGGTCAAGATGGGCTTCGCGGAGCAGGTGCTGGAGCAGATCACCAAGCTGGTCCGCGAGGATCCGTCATATTTCAACCGTGTACTCATCGATCCGGCCCTGGAGCGCGGGCGGCTGCTGATCCTTTCCTCGTTGTATGATCTCTGGGCCGAGGCCAAAAAGAACGCCGAGGAGGAGAGGGTCAAAATCAACGCCATGGAGGCGCGGCTCAACGACTGGTTCCCGGCGGACCATCCGGTACAGTTGAATCTCGGGCGCAAGATCCACACGCTGGAGGCGCTGAGCAACATCAATAACTATCTGGCTTTTCTTCAGGTGCTGGAGCAGCGTCCGCTTCTGGAAAAGGAACTGGAAGAGAGCATCGAGCGCGAGGTGGAGGAACTGAGAAACCGCTACAAGTATTATTTGGATGTGCTTCAGGAAATCCGCGACGAAGCCTCCTGGTTTCCCTTTCCGTCGGTGTTGCGTGACTTCAGCAGCGATTTCAACGAGAGCGCGGGCATCATCAACTGGGCCTTCGCCTGCAATTTCAATGAGGCTGAAACCTTCAAGCGCGCCCAGTCCACCACGCCCCGGATCAACGAATTGCTGCGCAATCTGAAAAAACGCCTCAAGTTTCTGCGTATGGTGCGCGACGGCACGCTTTTCGGCCTGACCATGGTCAAGACCTTCATCTGGGTGGAAATCGTGGGCCTGCTGCTCTGTTTCCTCGGCGTGCCCATTGTGGTTTTCTGGGGCGACAGTCTGCACCTGGGCTGGCTCAAAAACCTGCTGGGCGAAAACCAGTGGTCCATACAAAAGGTGCTGGCAGTTATCATCACCATTATCGCCATCGGCGTGGGGGCCTTGCGCACCACTCTGGTCTTTGACCGCAAGCGGGAAAAGCTTTTGGAGCAGGCCCGTGAGCAGCGGGAAAAGGCCCAGCAGATGCGTCTGGAGCGCATCCGCAGGCAGCGCGTGGCCGAGGCGGAAAAGGCCCGCCGCATACAGCAGGCCGAAAACGAGCGCGAGGTGCGCCGGCAGCTCAAGGAGCGCAGCAAGAATTGAGCGCTGCGGCGGGGACTTGTCAGATTTATCGATAAGCATTATTGATAAAGAAACACTTGCCGCTGGAGGTAGCTATGCCGAATCTGAAGGATTTCGCGCTCTATGATATAGATTGGAATCTCACGCCGGAGCACGCGGTGACCATGTATCTGGAATGGGGCAACAACGACTGGCACGCCGAATACCCGCCGGTGCGCTCCAAAGAGGACGTGGCCCACTATTTCGTGGTGGACAGCTGGCAGGATCCCCCGGTGGTGCGTCTGGTGCGGCGCAATTCCGAGCGGGCCGACGACCTGATCAGCGTGCCTCTGCCGGACGACCTGCTGCCGGATTACCGGCAGGCCCACGGCACGTGGCGCGGCATCAGCGAACCCACGCCGAAAATCAAGGCCTGGCTGAAAAGCGAGTTGGGACAATAGAGCAATTCATTTTGAAGTTGCCCAAGTAGTTTCAAGAAATCCAAACATGCCCAGTTGGCATGTAATTTCAGCATGTTAACTGGACATATTTGCTTTATATCACCCACCAAAATCCCCCTGAATCCGGAAAATCCGTTGGTAGACACGTTGGTAGTCTTTTGGTAGATCGGGGCTGTCAATGATGGCGTTTCCCAAGGCCGGACAGTGCAACCCCCGGCCCTGGGAAACCGGGAGGGACGGTCCCTCCCGCTACCGGCATATTTCTTGTAATTCCTTGTCGCAAAAGAATCTCTCAAGAATATGTTGGTAGCAGTCAGTCCAACCGTACCAAAAAACACCATACTGGAGGTGGGTGGATGAAGCTGACCGATACCTTCATACGGCATGTAACGGCCAACGGCAAGGTCCAGAAGCACTCGGACGGCGGCGGTTTGTTCCTCTACGTCACGCCTACTGGCAAAAAGTCATGGCGGCTGGCGTACCGCTTCGCGGGCAGACAGAAGCTTATTTCCCTTGGGCCGTATCCGTCCGTGAGCCTGCGTCAGGCACGGGAAAAACGGGAAGACGCCAAAAAGCTGCTGCGGGAGCATATTGACCCCAGCGAAGCACGGCGGCAAGCCAGAGAAGCGGCGGCGGAAGCGGCCCGCAATTCCTTTGAGGATGTGGCGCGGGAATGGTACGCCAAGTATTCAGGGCAGTGGACGAACGCTTACAAACAGGCGGTCATCCGTATTCTGGAAGAAAATCTTTTCCCTCACATCGGCAAGCGTCCTATCAATGCCATCACGCCGAAAGAACTGCTTGCCGCGATCCGGCGAGTGGAGGAACGGGGCGCGTTGACCATTGCCCACAAGGCGCTGCGCGATACCGGGCGGATTTTTCGTTATGCCGTCGTCACCGGCAGGGCGGAACATGACATTGCCGCCGATTTGCGAGGCGCTCTCGCGCCCACTGCCAATGGCCACCATGCGGCCATTACCGAACCCGCCGCCGTGGGTGAATTATTGAGTAAAGTTTACGCCTATGAGGGGAACTTTTTCATCTCCCGCGCCCTGCGTCTTGCGCCGCTGGTTTTCGTTCGCGCCAACGAGCTGATTCGCGCGGAATGGACGGAAATCGACCTTGAGGCGGCGGAATGGCGCATTCCGGCGGAACGGATGAAGATGAAGCAAATCCATATTGTGCCCCTCTCGCGTCAGGCCCTGGCGATTTTCCGGGAACTGCACAAGAAAAGCGGCGGGGGACAATTTGTCTTTCCGGGCAACCGGGCGGGAAACGACGGTCCCATGTACAGGGGAGGCCCGTTGCGTGTCCTGCGGCAAATAGGCTGCGCCACCGGCGAACATACCTTTCACGGCTTCCGGTCAATGGCGTCCACGCTTTTGAACGAGCTTGGGTATAACGCGGACTGGATAGAACGGCAGCTTGCCCACTGTGAACGCAACGGCGTCCGCGCCGCATACAATTATGCCGAGTACCTGCCGGAACGGCGGCGCATGGTTCAGGATTACGCCGACTATCTCGACAGACTGCGATTGTCATCTGACAGTGCCGGAGTGGAAAAACAGGCCGACGAGACGGAAGACATTTCCAGAGAGATGGACACCACTGTCGCCATCGGAAAGATAGACGAGAACGCCCAGATCACGGAAAAGGATACGGGCTGGAGCGAGGCATATCGGGAGAAGCTGCGAGCCGCCGGTTATGACGGCATGGACATTATGCGGGCATGGTACGGGTAGAAAGGGAATCCGGCCTGTGCGGAACATACGGCCGTTTTCGGGCCACTATCCGTCCGTAACGTAAAATCAAACAGCCTGGAATCTGACGGCGGGGTTGAGAACTTTTCCTGACCCCGCCGTCCCCTTTTTCTCTTCGCTGACACCTCTTCTTTCCCGCCGCTCTACTGAAAAGCGGCACTTCTCCGAGCCGGAATCGCAAGAAGGCGCGCCCTCCGACGAGCCCCGCATGAACCCATTCCCAGTCGCGCATCGCGCTGGGCTCTCCCTTAATTCCGTCCGGCGTATAGCCTTGTTCTCACTCCTTTACGGACCTTCCCGATTTATCCCCCTCCCTTTTTCAAGTGAACCTGTCCGCTTTCCACGCGGCACGGCGTGCGAACTTCCCTTATCGCTCCCGTCCATTCCATCGGACAGTCCGTCACTTTTGCCATGAAAATTCCCCGTCTTTCCTGAAGCCATTTCACAGGTCAATCCTCTCCTCTTGCGCGACAGGCGCATGGATTTTCATCCAGAGCCATATTCTGAACTACAATGGACGTTATTGAACGCATGATTACGAAATCATACAACTATGGACAATCACCATCTTTCAAAATGAACACTTATAAAATGTATGATGAATGTTCACGGAAATATAATATGGTCTTTTTGCTTTTTTATCTGGAAACCAACACAAAATTTCAGCTATGCTTGCCGTAAAAGAGAGAAGGAAGCGCGTGGATACACGCTGGAAAAAGAAATGAAGCGGTTTCAAACCGCGTCGGGTGTTCTTCCTTACAGGATGGTAGCTGTCTGACGCCAGCTACTATCCTGCCAAAGGCTTCGCCTCTGGACTCCCCCGGAGCGTTCGGCGCTTCGCTTCTCACGCTCTCAAAAAGGCGGAAAGACCATGAAGAAAAACAGCGGACGAGGCACAAGATTTCAGCACAGACGCACGGTGGCCTCACGGCGGCGGAAGACGAAAAACTGACCCGGCAAGCCGCGACAGCCGGAGTCTCCGTTTCCGAATACACGCGGCGACTGCTCTTCGGAGGCAGGCCCATCATCGCCAGAACGGACGATCAGACCATCCGGGAACTGCGACGGCTTGGGGGCCTGCTCAAGCATCATTGTACGGACATTCGGGTAGCGGGAAGAGCGAAAAGCCTGGAAGAAGTGAATCGGACGCTCCAGTCAATCCGGCGGACCATTGAGGCATTGAGCAAGACGGCATGATTCTGAAAAAATTGAGAGTTTTGACAAAAAGATAGATATAAGATATACTTAATCCTCTAAGAGGAGGTGGATATGTCAGTATGCAAAAATTGTAGTTCAACGCATATCGTCAAAAATGGTTTTGTTCGAAAGAAACAGCGCTATCGCTGCAAGGAATGTGGATTTAACTTTGTTGAAGGAGATGGTAGAACAAGTGATGCAATTGCCGCCAAAAAAGCAATGCTCATTCTTCTGTACTCTATGGGGAAAATTTCCTTCAATATGTTGGGGAAAATATTCAATATGTGGCCGTCTCAAGTATATCGATGGATAGTCAAGGAGGGAAAAAAATTACCTGAGCAATCGATTTCTGGAGAAATAAAAGAAATAGAATTTGATGAGATGTGGCATTTTATAGAAAGAAAAAAAACAAGCTTTGGATCATCAAAGCCGTTGATCGCGGCACAAGGAAAACTGTGGCCTGGGTGCTCGGTAATCGTGATGTTGCAACTTTCCGACGACTCTATGAAAAGTTGAAACATTTAACAAATTGCATATTTTATACTGTTCATTGGGTGGCATTTTCCGAGGTGTTACCATCGGAACGGCATATTGTTGGGAAAGCACATACGATTACAATTGAGCAAAATAACAGCAATACACGACATCATTTAGGAAGATTTACACGTAGAACAAAAGTTGTTTCTAAGAAAAAGAGCATGGTAGATTTGACGTTAAGGCTATGGCATTATGTAGCTGAGGGTTCTCTTTTTGGAAAGTACCAGGCCCAAGCTATATCTATCTTTAAGTAAAAACTCTCAAAATTTAGGCGAGGAAATTTTCAGAAAACCAAAGCCGCCATGATCGGCGGACTGGTGGACTATGTGCTTGCCCACAAGGACGAAGAAGGGAACCGGGACTTTTCCCGGCCGGGCGTCACGGTTATGCGGGAAAGTGTTCTACCCGCAATTCGTCAATGGCCTGTTGCCATTTGGGAGGGATGAAGGAAGGGGCGCATTTCATGTTCATTTCTGTGGCCAGGAATTGAAAAAATGCCGCTCCGAGCAATGTTTTCAGTGAAGGGCCAGCGCCATTCAGCTCCTGAAAGTTCAGGGAATACTGCACATTACTGATGCCGAGTTGTGCGCAAAACGCAAGAAAGGCCTTGATTTCCGCAGGGCTATTGTTCAGCTCAAAGATGATGTATTTGAGATGCACATCGTCGGGTATGAGCGCGCCGGACATGTATCGCTCAAGATTTTCGCAAACCTTGGCAAAGCCGTTGAGACCCTTTACCCATTCATAGGTGGATGGAGTTCCGCTGTCCAGGCTGACGTTGATGCCCCCGAGTCCCTCATGCAATAATGTCGCAATGGCGGGGGAAAAGCGCAGGCAACTGGTATGCACATACTGCCACCAGCCGTGTTCCCTGATCCACAGACTGGCCTCGTCAAAATCATGCAGGATGCTCGGTTCGCCTCCGCCCCAGCTGAAAAGGCACCGGGGGTGCAAGGCATGCTGCTCATGCAGGCTTTGCAGAACCGGCATGATGGGGTAGCCCTTGCCCTTGCCGCGCCACAAATTGCAATACACACATTTGCAGTTGCACAGATGCCGGTGCATATTGATGCTGACCGTCCGGAAAAGAATCCGTATATTGCCGGCGTTATTGTCTGCAATCTCCTTGAGTTCCGGGCAGTTGCGGCAGAGTTTGTCCTCGCTGGCCTGCAAGCGTTGAAAAGATTTTTCGATATGCGCCGCATAGGCCGCCATATCCAGCCTACCACCAATAAACGGAAAACGCGGCACTTCCACACCATGCACATCACAACAGGGTTGTACGGCTGTGGGTTCAAAATTGATGTCATGGACAAGACTGGAGCAGAAGTTCACCATGTGCATCTATCCGTAAAAGCATTCAACCATGGATTGGATAAGCGTACAAAATAGTATCTGTAAACACGCATGACGAGTGCGCGACATACAGCGCATAATTTTTAACAAGTTCATGAATAAAAAGAGGAATGTCAATCATATCTGACGGCTTGTGATACAGGCAGATAATGAGTTTTGGGTGATGTTTCACAATGGTTTGCCTGCTCCCTGCCAGGGCAAGCATTTCCGCGCCTTCCACATCAAGTTTGATGCAGTTTATCCGGCCAAGCCGATGCTCGCGCACAAAGTCGTCAACACTTGTCATCTGACACAGGATGGAATCTCCGGCATCGGGGTTGAGAACCATATGGGAGGAATCCCGCAGATTTTTGAAACAGACTTGTCCTGTGCTCTCGCCCAGCCCGGCGGTTTGCAGATGATATTGCGGGAAAGCCGCCAGTTTCTTCCTGGCAATGGCGGCCATAGCCGGAATGGGTTCAAAGCCGAATATGCTCCCTGTTTCTCCCACACTTTGCGCAAACTGCATCTGAGCGCCCACCATGTCCGACACGCCGCCATCCAGCATGATGTCCCCGTATTGGGGCCGCACCAGGGGATGATAATATTCCTGATGGGCGGAGAGCGGCAAATACCCGGCCTCGCCCATCGTCAAGGCCTTGATGCGCGCCGCGTACACCTCTCGGCTGGCCTCGTCCGCCAGAAGGCCATAGACTTTTTGCAGGCCGGCTTCGTTCTGGCCATAAAAATCCGGCAGGGCTTTCCGCGCGCCGAAGCCTCGCTTCCGCCCGGCGTACAGATACACGCCGCGCACGCCGCAGGCCGTCAGACAGCGGCAGAGCATCGCCGTTACCACGGCCCCCGACGGCCCCGGCTGGCAGAGAATCACTTTTTCCAGATTGGCGGCCCGCTCCACGCCCTGCAACCCGCAGACCGGAATGGCGACCATGCCACCGCTGGTGGAAAAGCGTATGTATTCCGGGTTATTGGCGGGAAGATCCGGCATGAGCAACAGGCGGACTTTGCTCCTGGGATGCTCTTCCAGAAAGGATGGCAAAAGAATGAGGTCTTCCCGCATGGCGATACAGCAAACATGGCCCGGAGAATCAGATATATCCCACGAGCGCAGCAAGGGGGCGGAGTGAATATGAGTCTTCAGAGTCATAAAAGTAGATAAAGCTTGAGGTTAATTTTACTATTTTGTATTAAAATATACAGCTTATCATTAAATGAGAACATGCTTATTATGTCACCTTCAGGCGTTATGTCTTTTTTTCTTTATATTGATTTAAAATTATTTTATTTTTTTGTATATAGTATAAACTTTTGTTTTTTATATAATATATCCTGTCATGAATAATTTCAGAATATTTGTCTATTCCTTGCAATAAAATATCATGTTTTACTATGAAAATAGTATCATATTTAGCATAATATTTATCCTTAAAAAGGCATAGTACAAGAATCATAAAAGATGATATAGTTATGCCTGCCCACCCCAGATAGATGGAGATTAGCACAGTATTCGCTCTTCCGGTTTGCGCAGCCGGAGGTTGATGAAATCCTTTTCCAAGTCTTCCCTAGGGTAACGGCCCAGTTTTTCCGCGAAACACTCGTAAAAATCCTCGTTAAAAGGACGTGTGGAATAGGTGCATTTGAGAATCTCAAAGCCCAGTTCACGCACCTTGTTCAGATAGTGCAGGTGCGTGAGCTTGTTGACCCAGGCGGGCGTGACGCCGCGCCGTCCGTCTTTATCCTTGTAAAAACGCATGAAAACGTCATCATCAAACAACAGATGCGGCCAAGGGAAAAAGACTTCCCTGTAGCGGTGCGAGGCCATGGGGCCGCGGTAGAGGTTGGCCGTCAAATACACCTGCCCTCCGGGTTTGAGCAGCGCAAACATGGCATCCAGCATGGCAAGCGGCTTTTGCACATGTTCCAGCACGGCAAAGGACATGATAAAGTCAAAGCTGCCCGGCGCGAACGGAGCATGTTCCGTCAAATCCACTTCCACAAGGCGTACGCTATCGCTCTGGCGTTCAGGCCATTCGGGGTATGTATTGACATCCACCCCCGTCACCCGGCAGTTGCCGCGCTCGGCCAGACGTACGGACGTTTCGCCGCGCCCGCAGCCGACTTCAAGGCAGTTTGCGCCTGTCATGTCGCCAAAGTGTTTTTGCAGATAGTCCACGCGGCTATCGGCTTGGGCGAACAGGCTTTTGGGAGAAATTTCGCGCGGCTGGGGAACAAGCGGCGTTTCCGCATATAGTTCATTCAGCGTCTGGAAAAGATAGCGATCATACACAAAGGGCGCGGCAAGCCCCCTGGCGGCCAGCTTCTGCGCCAGGGCATTGCGTGGCATTTCGGCCGGACGTTCGCGCAGATACAGGGCTATCTCGTCGCCAACGGACTTGCCGGCTTCTTTCAGCTCCGCAATTTTTGTGGCGCGTTTGCCCGCGTCGGCTTTCCGCTGAATCTGGATGATGCCCTTTTCGGCAAGTTCCGCCAGCAGCTCGGCATCGGGGGCGCGGCGAGGTTCGGAAGTATCGCAGAGGCAGCGCAGATAGGCGTCTTCCACTTCCATTTCCAAAAGAGAAAAATACGCGCCAAGTTTTTCGGCCAGACTGCTCGGCAGAAAAACCTGTTCGTGGTCAGGGTGAGGATGCAGGCCAAGGGGTACCGTCACCACCAGACGCCCGCCCGGTGCAAGCAGTTCGGCCATATGCGCAAGATGCCTGTCCAGCATATCGTCCGGCAGATGCTCCAGATATTCGCCGGCTACAATGGTGTCAAACAGCTCCCCGGGGGCAAAGTGCAGAAAGTCTTCGCGGACAAGCCTGATATTAGCCTGCGCTTCGGGCGCGGCTGTCGCCAGCTTTTCCGTGGCCCAGGCCAGGGCTTCCCTGTCCATGTCCACGCCGGTGACATTCAGGCCCCGATGCCCCAGAAGCCAGGGCAGAAGCGCCTGGGAGCAGCCCACATCCAGCACACGGCCGCGAGCCTGCTCGCACAGCCAGTCCGCGCGGCGGCGCGCGGCGTTCTGGCTCCAGGCATTGCCGGTATGCCCCATATAAAGCTCAAAACCGCGATCCATCTATTGCTCCTGAAAGTAACGTCGAAGAATGTTCACAATACGCCCGCTGGCCTGTCCGTCTCCATACGGATTAATAAAGGGGGGCTGACGGTTTTGGCTGCTGTTCAGCACAGCCTGCGTCTCGTTTACTATGGTTTCCGTCTCCGCGCCCACCAGTTTGGCCAGCCCCAGTTCCAGTCCCTCCTTGCGCTCGGTTTCATAGCGCAGCACCAGAACCGGCAGGCCGAAACTGGGCGCTTCTTCCTGAATGCCGCCGCTGTCGCTGAGAGCCAGAACGGCGTGTTGCATGACCAGCACCATTTCCGGATAGCTCAGGGGGGCTGTGAGGATGACGTTTGACAGCCCTGAAAGGGCCTGCCGCACGACCGTTCCCACATTGGGGTTGGGGTGTACCGGCAGAATGAAGTGGCAGGCGGGGTATTGCTCACTGAGGATGTGAACCGCCCGCAGAATTTGTTTCAGGCGCGAACCATGATTTTCCCGTCGGTGTACCGTGACCAGCACCAGGGGGCTGGCGAGCGCCGCCCCAAGCTGTTCCTTTGCCCTGGCAAGGGCTTCCGGCGTCAGGCATTGGAGGGCATCGATAACCGTATTGCCGGTAATGTGGATGACTTCTTCCGCTACCCCTTCGGCGCTAAGGGCCGCCCTTGCGGCCTGTGTGGGGGCAAAATGAAGGCTTGCCAGCCTCGCCAACATCTGACGCAGCGCTTCTTCCGGAAAAGGTTCATTCAAATCATAAGAACGAAGGCCCGCCTCCACATGAAAAACGGGAATATGGCGGTAAAAGGCGGCCAGAGCGCCGCAAAAGGCGCTCATGGTATCGCCCTGCACAATGACGCCCTGTGGCCCGGAGCTATCCAGAAACGCATCCAGTTCTCTCAGAAGCCTGCTCTGCAGGGCGGCAAGACTCTGGTTGGGACGCATGACATCCAGTCTTGCGTCGGCCCTGATGCCAAACCAGGCCAAGGTTTCACCGCAGAGCTGTTCATGCTGTCCGGTATTGCAGACAAGGGGCTGCATGCCAGGCTGGCTGGCAAACGCCTGAACAAGCGGAGCCAGTTTGATGGCCTCAGGTCTGGTGCCTACAATGATCACTATTTTTGCCATCGTTCAGTCTTGAAAAAAAGGTTCCACCCTTGGGCGCAATTGTGCATTAGCCGGGCAGATGACCAGTTTGGAAGGCTTGTAATAGGCATATTTTTCTTTCAGCGTTTGCAAAATCCGAGGACTAGCCTTTTGCATGGCAAAAATCACCAGAGGCAAAGGTTCTGTGAGGGTGGGCAGAAAGGCATCAGGGTGATGGACAGGGATACCGTCAATGTATTTTTGCCCAGCGTCTGCGGGAGTATCCATAAGTATGGCTACTGGTTCGCATTCCACGAAAAAGCTCTTGTAGGCACGGTAGGCCTCCCCCCCCCCCCAGAAAATCACTTTCTGGCCACGCAATTCTCTGGCCTGCCATGCGGCCATGCGGGCAAGCTCGTCAGCAGAAGGAAATGCGCTATAAGCTTGGCAGGTGTTGCATACAGGAATTTTATCTGGCCGCATAGCCCACCATGATTCATAGAAAAATCTAAATTTTTCACCGGTAAAAATTTCTTCCAAGCTATTTTTACGTAAATTTCCCAAAACAAAATCATCTTCTATGAACAAACAACAAGGAACGACATCAAGATTTTCTAATATGTAAATCCAAGATGCCGTTGTCCCTCCCCATACAACTGAACATGGTGAAGGCAGCTCCCACAGAGATTTGCCATTTGGGGGAATTGTTTTGTTCCAAGGAAATACATCACTCGCTTCAAAATGGCTTATGTGATTACGAGCCACAGTTTCCATAAATTTTTTTTGTTTTTGATCGGCATTGCGTACACCAAAAAGGTGTTCCATCTCATTGAGATATTTGAAATGAATTTTATTGCCGATCTCAGGTTGTAATTTCCCAATAGCTTCTATGTTTTGCATGAGACCAGAGAAAAGCGGCGCGCCATGTATTTTATGATAATCATCCTCTGTATAACCGTAACATGAAACATAAATGTCATCCAAACCAGCTTTGAAAAGTTCTGCAAGCCAGCTCTGACCATGAAAAATATTGAATGTTGTTAATGTATGAACTGTGCATTCAGGCCATGCATTTTTTATAATAGCTACGCGTTCCGGTAAATTTTCAAGCATGAAAACTTCACCGGATCCTAATAGCCAGACTCCACCTTTATAATCAGGAAATATATCAAGTACAAAATGCAAGTCTTCCATTGACATGGTCTGATGTTGATGCCCTTTTTGTGCTTTTGCACACATAACGCATTTGTTTGGGCAAAGGCTTGTCTGCCGTAGATCAATACCATTAAATACTTTGTAGACAGAGTTATATCCAAAATTTGGCAAAGGAAAATTCATTGCAAAGCCTTCTTGTTGTTCGTTCAGATAGCAAATTTCTCGATTTGTTCGTTTTTATCAAACTGTAAGTGAATTATGTTACTATATCTTTGTAACATTATACACGATCCAACAAGTGAAAATAGCGTCTCAAATTTCGTTGAACCTCCTTTATGATGTATGCCCAATGTCCAAGCTGACTCAAGTTTATCGCTGCTTTCTACCGCTTGCCAACCCTGAAGGCGCGGAGCAAATTCACCTTTATGTAAACTTTGCTTGTTTGCTTGAAAACTATGACAATGCAACAGTGTACTGTCCGGCAACTTCATTATGGTGAGTCCGGCATGGCGCTCAGCAACATCAAGGCTGTGATCAAAATGAAACCACTGTGAAAAACTGCTTTCTTTTTCACTGTTGTTCATAGGAGCAAGTTCATCCAGAACCAACAGCCAACGTCCGGGTGAAAAAATCAGTTTTCGTATTTGAAGGAATCCCTCGGGTCTTTGCCATTGTCCTTCCAAAATCCAGTGGAGTTTTGAAAGCTGTCGCCCTTGCAAAGGCAATATCCCATAAGGTGTAATGCGTCGTGACCATGTTTGGCCATTGATTTCCACCACATTATGGGCATGGGCGGACTCCGCATAAACGCAATTTGGGCTAGAATAATAAAAGCCTTTTTCCCAAAGAGGGCCGGAATGAAGAACTCCTTTGTAGCTGGACTGCATGCCGGAATCCACAAGCAAATTTTGTTTTCCTTCACTCCAGATAAAGCTCAAATCATCACAATGCTTGTGGACTATAGAATGAAATGCACCACACATGGTTAAAAATGAGGTTTTTTCCGGCTTGGCATGGCCTGATTGAATACGCAAAAAAGCATACCCGGACTCTGAAAGAAGAGTAATATCCTGTAAAGGATCGCAGGAAGATATGGCTTGGGCAACAACAGGTTTTATGAGGGGGTAAAGCTTGGGTTCTGTGTCTCCAAATTCCACAAGATTGCCATCTGGTTTAATAAAACAGGCCAGACAATTGCGCATCTTACATTCATAATTTTTTAGTGTACATGGAGTCCCAGCTAGGAGAGCCTGTGCCATATCCAGCATGCAAACCATGAAGGCCTGGTAACTAGGGGAATGTTCCTTCCACATGCCATCGTCTGTGGCAAGAGTTGTGAACATCCTGTGCAGGCGCCAAGAGGCAAGGTGTGCGGCCTCCTGCATGCAATCAAGAAATTGCATTCCACGACAGAAGGCAAGCAGGCTAACCATCTGGATGATACCATGATTAGACTGTTTCTGTAAAAAATGTTCAGCACAGAGAATGAGAAAATGATCTATTGCTGAACGAAAAATTTTTTCAATGAATTCATCTGAATATTCTGGTAATGGCAAAATACGCAACAATATATAGGCCATAAAGTCAAGTCTTAATCCAGTAGCTGTATCATGCCAGACCATCCATCGTGTATGTCTGTCCCAGGCATATGAGCACGATGAAAACCC
Organism: Desulfovibrio porci; assembly: GCF_009696265.1. NCBI lineage: Bacteria > Pseudomonadati > Thermodesulfobacteriota > Desulfovibrionia > Desulfovibrionales > Desulfovibrionaceae > Desulfovibrio > Desulfovibrio porci. Next base: position 68,778 of record NZ_VUMH01000003.1, on the reverse strand, counting down.
ATAAGCATCAATCCAACGTTCAATTTCGCGGCTTAATCTCTGTAAAGCGGTACTGTCGCCGTAATTTGTATCTGTTTGAAGTTCGTGCAGCAGATAGGTAAAAGACTGAAAAGGATAGGGGTGAATATGCGAAGGATAGCGAGGCGGAAACTCCGGACTCGCTTTCGGTGTACGTACTTGCGAAATAGGTGTAAACTGTAACATGAAGATGGCTTCCTTAAGCCAGTCCAGGTTTTGTGCGACAAAATTGCTACGATAGCTTGGCCAGTCTTGAAAATCAGGCAGGAAGTACCGTATGGGGGCGGCACTGGCGTCCAGAAGGATTCTTGCAGCATTGCTTGCCAGTAACGGCGCGCTCAACATCAGGGCAGAATCTGCACCGGCGTTTCTGGGTACGCAAATCATCCACCAGGCGGGATCGCCCGTGGCCTTGTCATCCGCCTTGAATATCCGTGTATAAAAGTATGGTTTGAACGCTTCTTCCCAGTCCTTACGGCCAAAACGGCGAAAATCGCCAATGCCGTAGGTATCCAGCTTTTCCTTGCCGTACCAGGAAATCTGTTCCGCCTCGTCTGTTATTTCGCGGCCATAATCGGCGTTTTCAAGGCAATCGGAACAGAGCAGAAGGCCGCCGGGGCGCAGCACACGGGCAATTTCCTTCAACGCGGCATCCAGATTTTTGACATGACGAAACACTTCACTGGCCAGCACAATATCAAAGGAATTGTCCGCCAGTTCGGGCATGTTCTGAATATCGACCTGAATATTGCATCCCGGCAGAATATTGAGCGTGGTTACGCGCGGCTGGTACATGCGGCGTAGCACTAATTTTTCCGGGCGACCGGGCGCGATGTGCAGGATGTCACGCTGATGGAAAAGTTGGGGTCCAAAGGCTCCGTTATAGAGAAGATCTACAAGAGTACGATGACGTTCTACAGAGCCGCAGAAGGGACAACGGCGCTTGTAATTGCTATTGTAGTTTTGAAAATGGCTGACCGGCTCGTAGCAGATGGGACAATGTTCGACAATAAGGCTGGCGTCCACGCGTTTCTGGGCGCAACGCACATCTTCGTTTTTAGCTAGCTTGCCAAGTGCGATAATTTCATATTTCGTTTTGAGAAAGCCAAGAAGTCGTTCAAAAAGTTCAAGGCTGGCATCGTTGGGAATGGCAAAAAAGCCCCCGTCATCCATTCCCCAGAAAGACCAAGAGTGCATGATCAGGGTAGCAACAGCATCGTCACCATGCCGTTTGAACCAAGAGTCCAGAAAAGTCTCATGCCGTCGCAGGTTTTCTTCAATGTCAGGCGTGAGAAAGCAGCGGTGATTGAAGTTCCAGGGAATCAGCGGCCCTGCGTTTTGAAAGTAGGGAACAAACGGCACGGGTATTTCCAGCAGACCATTGGAAAAACGGAAAAGCCCACGGAGCCCTAAGCGCAGGGGATCACGTTTGCAGGACAGGGAATAGCTGGCATCAAGGGTAAAACCGGCATTTTTAAGTGAGTCCAGATACGGCGCGCTTAATTCATAGCCTCGGCTGCGGTGCGCCAGTGGTGCGGAACCCGTGACCCGCGTATGGCAGTCAACCAGATATTCCACCATACGGTCTGCCTGTTGCCGTGAGACATTGCCGATGCGCACGGCATCGGGATTGTAATTACCAAAGAGCTTTTTCCCCAGATACTCAACATGGCAATGCGGTTGCAAATCGTGACCGCGCCGGCGTATTTCACGCGCCACATTCAGAAATTCTTCTCCGTATACCTCGCTTTCGGGATAATCGACAAAAAACGTCAGAGCTAGGTCGTGGCGGTCGGCAATGTCCATCATTTTGCCGATGCCGTGTTCACGGTTCTGTTGCCGTCCCCAAATCAAGCGATCGATATGATGATCTTTGGCACGAAAATCATGAGCCTCCACATCCACGGTAATGGCTATGCGACGCAAGGGGCATACCTCTCTTTTTGGGGTGTGCAGGCCAGCCACCAAGCGGGTGAACCTGTGGCTTTGTCATCAACTTTGAAGAGCCGTGTGTAGAAATAGGGTTTGAACGCCTCTTCCCAGTCTTTACGGCCAAAGCGGCGAAAATCGCCAATGCCGTAGGTATCCAGCTTTTCCTTGCCGTACCAGGAAATCTGTTCCGCCTCGTCTGTTATTTCGCGGCCGTAATCGGCGTTTTCAAGGCAATCGGAACAGAGCAGAAGGCCGCCGGGGCGCAGCACACGGGCAATTTCCTTCAACGCGGCATCCAGATTTTTGACATGACGAAACACTTCACTGGCCAGCACAATATCAAAGGAATTGTCCGCCACTTCAGGCATATTCTGAATGTCAGCCTGGATGTCGCAACCGGGCTGAATATTCAATGTATTAACGCGGCATTCAAACATACGTCGTAAAAGCAGGCGTTCGGGCCACCCCGGTGCTATATGCAAAATATCTTTACCGGTAAAAACATGAGGCCCCAAAGCACCGGCATAGACAAGATCCACCAGGGTACGCTGGCGTTCCACAGACTTGCAGAATGGACATTGGCGTTTTGGCGCGTTATTGTAGTCCTGAAAATGAATGACTGGTTCGTAGCAGACCGGGCAATGGCCTGTTACTTCCAGCGGACTGACTTCTTCAAGGCGCGTATCCGAGTTTTCGTTTTTTGCCAGTTCCCCAAGATTCACAATTTCAAAATTGTCTTTGAGCATAAACAGCAAAGCATCAAAAAGCTCTTCATAGCCCTCAAGGGGCATACTCATATGACCTTTTGCATCCATCTGCCAGAACGACCACGAATGCATAACCAAAGTGGCGATGGCGTCGTCGCCGTGCCGCTTGAACCATGTATCCAGAAATTTTTTGTGCAAGACCACATTCTTGGCTACTGAAGAGCGCAGAAATCCCTTGAAGTTAAAATTCCAGGCCACTAGGTGGTTGGCTTTTTGAAAATAGGGAATAAGCGGAACAGGAATTTCCCAGAGGCCGTTCTGCCACATGAAGGGGCCGCGCAGACCAAGGTTGAAAGGGTTTTCCGGGCAGAACAGATTGTAACTGGCATCCAGACGGATGCCGCTTTGCTTGAGTGCATCCAGATAATGGGGGCCGATAAGATAGGCCCCGCTGCGGTACGCCGGGGGAAATGTTCCGGTGATGTCGACGTGCCGCTTCACACAGGCATCTACAATGGCCCGGGATTGTTCCGGCGTGGCTGTGGGCAGGCGAACGGCCCACATACCGTCCAGACCGAACAGTCGTTTCATCAGATATTCCGCATGGCAGTGCGGCTCCAGGTCATGCCCCCGGCGGTGGATCTCCCTCCCCACGTCCAACAAGTCCTCGCCGTACAGCTCGGCTTCGGGGTAATCCAGAAAAAAGGTCATGGGTACGCCGTGGCGATCGGCAATATCCATCATGGTCTGGATACCCGCCTCGTGTCCGTTCTGCCGTCCCCAGATCAGGCGATTGACATGATCCTGCGCCGCCCGGATGGGATGGGCTTCCACGTCTACGGTCAGGGCCACACGGCGTTTTTGTGAGGCGTTATTCATGTCAGTTTGCCTTCCTGGTAATATCAATATCCGGGGCCATGATGGCCGTGATTGCCCGCGCCAGTTGAGCGTTACCTAGAAGCAGAGCCAGAGCGGCGTCATCGGAAAGGTTGCTTGCAAGTTCTTCGCGATCAAGTTCGGACTTTGCCAGGCGTAAGCCAAGGCGCATACCGCACTGGGCAATGCGTCGGCAGGTTGTGGGCGTAAAGTCCCGGCAGAGCCACTCGCGCACGGCAAGCTTCAAGGCCCCCAGAAGGGAGGGATCAGGCAGGCAGGGAAAAAACGAACTTCCCAGGGCATGGATACGTAACAGATCCTCAACCCATCCATGAAGCTTGGTCGTGTTATCCGCAAGGGAAACACACAGGGCATGATGTAGTTGTTTGCGGCTGAGATTGGTCAGAATGTTTTCCTCGAGCCAGGCGCATGGACTATGTTCCTGCTCCAAGACTTGCCTGAGTTCGGCCTCAGCCATGAGGGAAAGATGCCCTGTCTGGATGACTAGGCGGCGTCGGCAATAGGCGAGGAACGCATCCAGATGATTCGGGGCGTGTCGCTCTACCTGTCTGGTAAGCTTTTCCTCCAGCAACAGAAGCGCATCCACCTGACGGGCATACAGCCATGCGGGACGATGGGGGCGCATCCTGTATTCATACATCAGCTCGTTACAGGCCGTATAGCTTTGCGCGTATAAAAGAAAGAGCAAACCAAGGAACTTGACATCAAAATAGCGCACTGTAATGTCAGGCGCGGCGGTCAGCACGGCCTTGGCCAGGCGGGCCGAGAAGAACTTGTTCCAGAGTATGGCGGGCGGATAGGCCTGGGCCATAAAGGTGCTGAAAATTTCACTGCCTGTCAGATGTCCGGCCACCGGTTCTGTCCAGGGTAACGGCTTTTGTATGGTGTCGCCGGGCATCACCCCGCATGCCTTGCCGTGCAGAATATCCGGCTTTTCTCGTTCCATAATGACCAGAGCGGCCTGAATATTGGCGTTGGGCGGTACAATGTCATCCGCATCCATGCACCAGACAACAGGCGCGCTGGCCAGAGCCAGCCCCTTCAAGCGCGACCTGTACGAAAACATCTGTTCCTTATTGCACACTATCTCCACAGGCTGATTGTTACGTCTGCTCCAATCCTCCACACGGGTTATTGTGTTGTCTTCCGAAGCGTCGTCAATCAACACAAATTGCATGGAAATATTCTGGGCCAGCAGACTATCCAGCATGGCGCACACGCAATGAGCGCAGTTACGCATGGGGATAACGACCGAAAGGCGAGGCGTGTCAGACACGGCTACCCCCTTCCGCTTTTACCGATGGATAGCGTTTTTCTATCAGTGCCGGATTTCCGGTCATCAGGCAGTGATCCTTGCAGCCCTTGTAGACAACTGTACCCGGAGCAAAAACATTCCAGTTGCCCACCTTTACGTGTTCCAGAAAGAGACACCATGGAGCCACCTGATTGGCGTCGCCCAGCCTGACATGACCCGAAATGCCGGTATGAAGATTGAAGGTGTTGCCGTCGCCAACGACAGCATCATGACCAACAATCACACCGCCGTTGAAGAAATTGGCATTACCTATGCTTGCATTTGCCTGCACGGCACAATCCCGCTGAAAGATGTTGGCCTCCCCCACCGTGGCTGAGGGGCAGACATATACATTGGGATGCCGCAATGTATAAAAGCTGGCCTTGAGAGCCTTGAGCCAAGTATACACGGCCAGCCGCAATGCGGGCTTGCCTATGCCAATAACAAACAGATCGTCATGAGCCGGCTGGTAGTCCTCTGAACTGCCAAGAGAAAACCGGGCCAGCTCGCAGAGCTGCCCCGCATAGCCCTGCCAGGCCAGAAACCCCTTGAAGGGGGGCGTCGCCGCATCCGCCTCCCGTGCCACCCGCAAGAGCCAGTAACATTCCCGCGCAGCGCCGGAATTGCCGACAATAACCACCCCCATCAGTAGCACCCTCCGCCCAGCACGAAATTCTGGCCGGTGATCCAGCGTGCCTTGTCTGAAAGAAGAAAGGCCGCCATCCAGGCGACGTCCTCCGGTTCGCCAAAACCCAGTGGATAACGGGCTTTCTCTTTTGTTTCGTAGCTTTCACCCATATGTTCTATGGCCATATCCAGCATGGGCGTGCGTACCCAGCCAGGCGCAAGACAGTGCACTCGCAAGCCTTTATGCGCCATTTCCTGACTGACTGTTTTCATGGCTGTGGCCAGAGCGGCCTTGGCGGCTCCGTAGAGACAATGTCCTTTCTCCGGATAGACCGCTGAAGCCGAGGAGAGAAAAAGCATGGCTCCCCCTCTGGCAAAATTGCGCCTGTCCGAAAAGCCCTTGGCGATCTGCATGGGCACAAGAAAATTCAGCTCAAGGTGACTTTTGGCCTCAGCCAGCTCAAAGTAGGAGATACTGTCCAAACGACCTTCACCGGCGGCATGAATCAGGCCCCAAAGCCTGCCGTATTTCTGCCGCAAACCGGCAACCCATCGCGGCAGGGACTCAAGGTCGGCCACCAGGTCCCTGACCTCATTATGCCAGTGCGCAGGGCTTGCACACCGAGCCTGCGAGGCTGCCAGACGTTCCTCATTGCGCCCGCCTGCTATCACACTGGCCCCAAGCTGGTTGCACAGCATGGCGCAGGCCCGGCCTATGCCGGAGCTGGCCCCGGTAACAAGGATATACTGCTCCCGTGAAAACAGGGTCATGCTTTTCCTGCCAGAGCGAGCAAATCCCGCACTGTGCGGCACTTGGCAATTTCGTCTGAAGAGAGCCGGATTCCCAGTTTACGGTCAAAGAACGCCGCCATGCCCGATTGAGAAAGGGAATCCCACTCTTCAAGCTCGGTCAGGATTGTTCCGGCACACAAGGGGACATCGCACTGCAATACGTCCTGCCATTCCAGTAAAAGTTCTTTAATCTCCATCAACTGTCCTCCTTGCCGCAAAAAATTTTTTGCCAATGGGCCAGGTAGTCGGCATTATACGTTTCTGACGCATTGCCCTGGTAATCTGTCACTGGCCCCACATGCAGGCCCGCTATTGGAACGAGGCAGGACGCCCATGAAAGTCCTACGCCAAAACCACAGAGGAGCATCCGCCCACGCGCCTGTCTGCTTCCGCCCAGCCGGTCGCAAATGCTTGCCGGGATGGAGGCACAGGCCAGATTGCCGTAGCGGCTGAAAGTTTCGCTCCAGACTTTTGAAAGGGGAAAACCCGCCTTGTCGGTTACACTTTCCACTATCTGACCGTTGGCCTGATGTAAAAAGAGATAATCAATCTGCGCGGGGCTGACCTTGGCGGATTCCATAAAGCTTTTGATGTGGTCAGGCACCACCTGCAAACTGAAATCAAAAATCTTGCGTCCATTCATATAGGGCTGGAGCATCCGCCAGGGATTTCCGTCAGCGTCAAATATGTCCTCATAGAGTTCAGCATCGTTAGTCCGATCAAGCGAGAGGGGACGGCGCGCGCGTCCGGCGGGCATGGCGATCAGTTCATGGCCGCTGCCGTCCGTGCCCAGCGCAAAGGCAATATCCGAAGCGGATGTTTCATGCAGCAGAAGTGAGGCCGTCCCGCAGTCGCCAAATATCGGGCTTACCACCCGGTTGGCGGGATTGCGCGGAGGAAAGACGTCTCCCACCAGCAAAAGCAGCTTTTTGCAGGCCCCGGAAGATATGAGGCTGGCCGCCATCCAGAGCCCATAGACATAGCCGGAGCAGCCCTGACTGAGATCGATGGCCGCGCATTCCCGCGACAACCCCAGTCTGTCCTGCAGAACACAGGATGTGGCGGGCATCTGATAGTCCGGCGTCTGGCTCAGAAAAAGCAGAGCATCAATCTCTTCACGCCGTATGCCGGTGCTGTCCAGGAGTTCGCTTGCCGCCTGAAAGCACAAATCCGAAGCGGTCACGCCTTCCGGGCAGATACGACGGGTATTCAGACCTATGGCCCTGCGCAGGCGTTCAACCTTCTTGCGATTTCCGCCGTAATATTCCAGCTCATCCATAATGGAAACTTCGTTGGGCGGCACACAGGCGTGTACCGCAGCTAGGCGAACATGGGAAAATGTGCAGAACATCGTTATTTCTCCAGCAGTGCTTCGTATACGCGCAGAATACGCTCACTGATCTTGTGCCAGTCCCTTTCAGTCAGCACCCAGGCGCGGCCCTTATGTGCAAGGCGTTGCCGCAAATCCGGCATGGTAAGCAGCGCCTCCAGTTTTTTCACCAGATCGGGCGGATTGCCGGATTCAAAAACCAGTCCGGTTTCGCCATCCCGTACAATCTCGGTCAGGGCCGCCACATTGGAGACCAGAACTGTTTTGCCCATTGCCATTGCTTCCAGCGGTTTCAAGGGGGGAACACATTGACAAACTTTTGCCGGAATGCGGGGAAAAGGCATGATGTCAATCAGCGAATAGTAGCGCTTTACGTCCTCAAAGGGGACGCGCCCGGTAAATATAATGGCCGGATGACCGCCGCGGGCTCGGTGCAGGGCCTTCAGCCGCTTTACGTTGTCTGCGCCGTCCCCGACCAGAAGCAGGGAGACCGGAAAGTTGCGCCAGTTCAGCTCCAGAACAGCATCCATAAGACTTTCCAGCCCCTCGTAGGCTGTGAACGAACCGATGAAGCCCACGACGATGCGGCCGTGCAGAGCGTATTTTTCCAGCAACTCCTGATCGGGCGGCAAAGGCGCGAATCGCTCCACATCCACGGCATTGGGCAGAACCATTATTTTGTCTTCCGGCAGACCTTCGGCGACCAGTTCGGCTTTGAGCGCCTCGGATATGGCAAAACAGGCGTCCGCCAACTGACCGGTTTGCAGCTCCAGCCGTTGTCTGCGCTGAAAGGGTTCTGTCCAGGGAAACCATGTGTTGCGCGCGGCTGTGGAATAGTGCCACATGCCGCGATATTCATAGATGCCTTTTGTGCCCGCTTTTTTTGCGGCCAGCATGGCGGGCAGACCGTTTTCCATATCCGAAGCGGCGTGAATAATGCTTGCGCGACAGCGCCTGGCTACAGCGGCAATCAAACTGGAAGCCTGCTCCCGATATCCCTCCCCAAACTCGCCCATACCGACAGGATGGAGCGGCAGACGGTTATAGGTGACGTTTTCAACGGTGTCGCTTGGCGTTACCGCCTGCGGGCCAGTCCAGGCTGTAAGGGGATAACCGGGCTTGGTGAATACACTGAGGCGCACACCGTGTCGTAACAGGTGACCGGCTATGGCGTGAGAACGTATCCCATACCCCGATGGGCTGAGCGGCAGGGAAGAGCTGAACATCATCAGCACGCCCGCGTCATCATGCTGTGCCGACCAGTCAGTCACTGTCTCTCCTCCTTATTGACATGCTCCAGCCAGAATTTGCCATACAGATCCAGATAGCGCTTGAGCGAATCATTTAACTGCAACCAGGCTCTTTGCCGCTGCATCAGATAGTTCTCCAGAGGGAGGCCGGGATGTTCGGGGCTCTCCAGAACAATCCGCGCCCTTGGCGCGTAGCGTTGGCAACAAAAGTCCGGCTTGCAGCCAAAAAGACGGATAGATAAATCCAGTGCCCCATAGCCGCCGATGAGGCTTTCATCAAAACCACCCAGCGCGAAAAAAATATTCGCCCGCACGGCCATGTTTTCATCCAGATCAACCGGCCAGAGCACTGTTTCATCGGCGAGAGCAAAACTGCCTGTGACTTGGCAAGCACAGTCTTCAAGTCCTGTAACGTGTAGAACGCCCCGTGCGGCTAGGGTTTCAGGGTGCGCTTGGAACATTTCCCTGTATGCGGCAAGCAAGCCTGTTTGCGGCATTGCCGCGCCATTCAGAAAAACAAGCAGGTCGCCACCGGCGCAGGCCGCGCCAAGGTTGAAGGCTGTGTACCAGGGGGTGGAAGAAGAAAGGACAAGGTGTGCATCCACGCAGTTTCCTTGCTCTCTTGAGGTCGTCATATGGTCTTCTTCCGGAATGTCCACCAGTATGCTCTGAAAGGAGACTTCTTCTTTTTTCAGGAGCTCAAAAACATCACAGGGAAAACTCGGCTGGACATTACGACGTATCACCACAACGCTGACAGACGCCGTGCGCATTGATGCAAGCGAGCCATCCCGCAGCCATTGGCGCACACCAAACATCCGGCCCGCCCAGCCATGCATGGTCATGGAACTTTCCAGCAGTTCCAGAAGCGGGGCAAGCATATTCGATCTTACCATATTTTACTTCCCGCCCGCTTCATGGCTATGCCGTTTTGTCCGTTCGCCTTGCCACAACCCGCAAACGTCAATAACAGTTTTTTTTACAAGTGCATTCGGGTCAACAGCGGCAAAAGCCTTGTGCCCAACCAGAGCCAGGATGATGTTCCCTTTTTGCAGGCAGTTATGCAAATCCATTTTTCGCACATTGGGCTTGCCTTCCAGTTCCGGAGGCAGGTGTTGAACATGAGGTTCACAGATGACCAGATTTATGTTTTTCTTGGCCAGTGCTTCGGCGATGAGCAGGGCCGGGCTTTCCCGCAAATCATCTATATCCGGTTTGAACGCCAAGCCAAGGCAGGCAACAGTGGAGTCGGGGCGAGCAGCCACGGCGTCCAGCGTATGGGCAACAATTTTCTCCGGCTTGGAGTCGTTCACCTCCCGCGCCGCACGAATCAACCTCGTGGTCTGCGGCGCGGAATCCACCAGAAACCATGGGTCAACCGCGATGCAATGCCCCCCTACGCCCGCGCCTGGCCGCAATATGTTCACGCGAGGATGACGGTTGGCGAGAGCTATAACTTCCCAGACATCAAGGTCCAGTTCTTCACAAATAAGCGATAGTTCGTTGGCAAATGCAATATTGACATCCCGAAAGGAATTTTCCGTCAGCTTGATCATCTCGGCTGTACGCGAGTCAGTGCCCTGCACATTGCCGCTGACAAAGCTACGGTAAAACTCCACTCCTCTGCGGGTTGAATCCTGGTCAATGCCGCCAACGATACGATCGTTTTCCACCAGTTCATGCAGAATACGACCAGGTAAAACCCGTTCAGGACAATGGGCCACGTAAACAGGCACGGAATCACCATGGCTATGCTGGCCGATTCGCAGATCCGGTCTCATTTCCGCCAGTACTCTCGCCATTTTTTCCGTAGCGCCGACGGGAGCCGTAGATTCCAGGATGACAAGATTGCCGTTGCGCAAAAAAGGCGCAATACTGGTCGCGGCTGCTTTCACATAACGGAGATCAGGTTTATGACCTGTCGTAAAGGGAGTCGGAACACAGATAATAAAAATATCCGCCTCACTGGGTCTGGTATTAACTGTGAGGTTGCCGGATTGCAGGGCGGATTTTACCAGCACATCCAGTGCGGGTTCGTAAATGGCGCATTTCCCATGACGCAAATCATGGATCAGAACGTCATTGATATCCACTCCATGCACCCGGAATCCTTTGCTGGCCAGTAGACTGGCCGTTGGCAAACCGATATATCCCAATCCAAGAATACAAACACTTAACGTATTTTTTTCATATTGCTGCATCATTTGGGGACTTCCTGCGCAACTGGAGGCTGATTCGTCAGTGTAAGTTGACTGAGAAAAAACTTGCCGAATTTCGGATATGATTCGCACGCCAGGTCAAGAAAGTGCTTGTCGCCTTCTTTCATAAAAATTTCCAAAAAATCGCACAGAACCCCGTTGGCAAGCTTTGCCAAGGGTAAAAGATAGCGATCCTGAAAATGTTCATTGACCGCATGATAGGTTTCCAGCTCCGCCATTCCGAATTTTCGCCGGTGTTCCAGGCGGTTGATAAAAGAATATTTGTACAGTGAACTGCCGTGGCGACGGTAAACAGACATAATGTCAGGCAGAAACCCTATTTTGCCCTGCTCGGCATGGAGCAGATGCCAATACCAGTCCCCCGGACAGAGATCGTGCCGGAACCATGCGGGCAGCCCATCCCTGAAACGCCATTTGTAAACAACGGAGTTGGTCTGGATCATGTTGCCTTTGAACAGATCCGAGAGATAATACTCTTCGCGTATGCCGCGCGGCAGCATGTCACGCGAAGGAAAAACACCCGGCTCCTGCCCGTCTTCAAAGACCACTGCCACAGGGTGGAAACAAAGGGAACAACGGGGATGACTTTTTAAAAAATCCATCTGTTTTTGCAGTTTGCACGGGTCAATAAAATAGTCGTCTCCGTCACACAGTGCGGCGTACTCACTATTACAGCGAATAAACAGATCATGAACGTTCTGATAAATACAATGATAATTGTTAAGAAGTACGGGCCGAATGGAAGGATATTCTCTCGCATACTGGTTGATAATCTGCGGCGTGTCATCTGTTGAATAATGATCCAGAATCAGATGACGCACCGGAAAATCCGTCTTCTGAGCTAGGACCCCCTCTATGCACGAACCAATATATTTTTCATGGTTACGCGTCATTGTCAGAACAGTAAGTACCGGCTGCTCTTGCGCTTCCTCAATGCGTTTGAACTCTGTTCCTTCCATGGCGGCCAATGCCGACGCCAACGCTTTCTGATCTTCCGAGAGAAAATCATGATCATTGGCAAAGCGTTGGAGCAAAATGTTACGCATGGGGGGCGTTAGAGTCTCGGCAAAGGCATGCAGCCGCTCCGACTTAAGCGACATTGAGGCATCCATCTCCGGTAAAGTACCGTACCAGTCCGGCGCATCCAGCGAATGCGCGGGGAGGTCAAGAAGATTTTCCAGTTTCCTTTGATCTTCACGGCCATTTTCAAGCAGGGCCTGCCGATAGGACAGAGGGGAATATGGCTCAGGCCCCCAGTTCTGATCCAGCTTCTGCAAGGCCGCCATGTAGGACGTATTATCAAGAGGCGGCCAATCGTTGTGGCGCACCTGTCTGGCTTCCAGCAAGCGTAACGCGGAGGCTGTGTTGGTGAAATAATAGAAAGGGAGTGGAGCGGCTATATGAGGTATGTCGTCTATGCCGAGTAATTTGAAAACCAGGTAGGATATTTCTGTAATACTATTTTGTGTGATGGCATCATGCAGATACGGAATCAGAATAAGACGTTCCTTGTCCCACTCATCCTGTGCTTGTAATACAAGTTGTGAAGTATTTTTGGCATAGTTTATCCATTTGTCCGCCAGGTTTTCGCTCACTCCTTGTGGCGTTGCTTGCCACCAAAACTCCATGCAAAGAGTTGGCTTGCCCATAATTATGAGCGGAATCACTGAATGAATTTCAGTGCAGAGATATTTTTGAATAAAAGCGAAAAAATTTTTTTGGATGTTCAAATCCGCGCTTTGCCCAAGAAAAAGGACACTACGGCCCGCATCAAGACTGGATTGAACAGTATCCAGCTTTTCCGTCAAAGCGGGTGAGAGGGGTTCACCGGCTGAAGCATACCAAAACGATATATTGAAAGGCACAAAATCGGCGTTTGCACTATCGAATGGAACCAAGTCAATGTTGTGAGCGGCGAGTAGCTGTTGATTGGCGTGAATAGAGGCGGCAAGCCAAGCATTGCTTATACTGAGATTGATGAGTACATAGATGTTGGCCACTGTCCACCTCAGAATCTTGATTAAAAATTGGAGGAGAAAAGTTTTGCGCTGCCATACAGGGCTGAATTCATATATGATGCGACCCGCTGGGTATCCTTGCTGTTCAACCCGCCGTACATGGGCAAACACAAAACCCGCCGGGCGGCATCTTCGGCAACCGGACAGGATACTCGCCATTCTTCTTTCAGGTATGGCAATGTATTGAGCGTGGGGTAAAAATAGCGGCGGGGATGAATACCGTGTTCTTTTAACGTCTGTTCAGCGAGGACGCGGCACTCTTCATCCGGCAGAAGGACGGGATAATAGGCGCTGTTCCAGTCCAGCCCTTCGCGCAGGGCCGGGCGTTGCAACGGCAGTCCCTCCAAAGCCGCGTCGTACATGGCGCGCACTTCCCTGCGCCGCGCCAGTTCCGCATCCGTGCCCGGCAACAGGGACAGGCCCATCGCGGCGTGGAGTTCGCTCATCTTGCCGTTGATGCCCAGACTGTAATGCGTATCATTGATGTGCCCGAATGCGCGGGCGAGCGGCAGGGCTTTATGGGCGTCCGCGCTATGGTAAACAACACAGCCGCCTTCCACCGTATGAAAAATTTTGGTGGCGTGGAAGCTGCAGATGCTGTAGTCGCCATACTCCAGCAGACTTTTTCCGTGATAGCGGGAACCGAAAGCCTGCGCCGCGTCGTAGATGAGAACCGCGCCGTATTCCCGGCAAAGGGCGTCCAGGTTTTCCACATCACAGGCCAAACCGTAAATATGTACGGGCAGCACTCCGGCAATATCCGGTTCTTCCTCAAAACGCCCGCGCAGCAGTTCCGGTGAGAGACAGAGCGTATCCGGTTCAATATCCACAAAAACGGGAGTACAGTGCAGCCAGAGCAAGGCGGAAAGCGTCGCCACATATGTATAGGGTGTGACCGCTACTTTTTTCCCGGCCAGCCCGGCGCACTGGATGGCCAGCATGAGGGCCATCGTGCCGTTATTGCACACCAGCACATGCGACACGCCAAGGTATTCCGCCAGGGTACGTTCAAGCTCCTGTACACACTGACCGTTATTAGTGATCCAGGCGCGCTGAAAAATGTCCTTGCAGAGCCGTGAAAAAGTTTCCGGCTCTGGCAGACGTGTTTTTGTAACGTATATAGGATGTTGCATCGTCATGTCAGGCGTGTCGCGTACAGTATGAAGACTAAATCCAGCGCGGACAGCGTGCGCCGCCCGGACGGATTCCGGAGAGTTTCCCTCGATATTTCTCCGACAGCTGCACTGTCGTTTCCTCTTTTTAATTCTTACAATTAAGAAGGGGCGTTGGCAAGGATTACCGCTGGAATAAAAATATCTCTGTCTCACACGGTTATGAAATGATCACGTCGTTTCGCGTCATTACGCCTCGCCTGAAAATTTTGGACAGCTCAAAAACCGACAGTGCAGCTGTCGATGAGCGGCTGAGTTGCGATCGGAGAGAGCCAGCTTGGGCCGTTTTTGTCCAGAGACGGACAGACGTTCCCCCCCTTCTTTTCTGTTGTTCGTTCACAGCGTTCAGTGTCCAGCTTGGCGGCGGACAGCGGGGCTTGCCCGGCTTACGCTCTTTCTTGTGATGAGCGAATAAACGGCGCTACGCCTGCCCCAGGTTTCTCCGTTGCCGTCCCGGCGGGCACGAGCAAGAAACGCGCTCACGGTTTTCGTTGCAGCCACCAGTGATGCCTGCCCCAGATGGGCGTAACGCATGGTCGTGCGGGGATCGCTGTGCCCAGCAGCTTTTGTACCTCGTAGAGCGAGTGCCCGGCATTAACCAGCAGGATGGCGAAGGTATGCCGCAAGTCGTGGATGCGCACATCGGTAAGGCCGAGTCCGCGCCGAACCTTGTTCCAGAACTGATATATATCGGAGAGCGGCTTGTCCGGCGCGTGGCCGGGGAAGAGCCACGGGCATCCCGGCACGCAGGGTATGGCGCGGATGACCGCTATGGCCTCGTCGAGCAGTGAAATATGGCGCGGCTTGCCGGACTTGGACAGAGGCACGGTGAGCAGACGCTGATTCGGACGCACATGCTCCCATCGAGCCTTGAGGACTTCGCTCTTACGCGCGCCGGTCAGCAGAAGTAGACGAAGAGCAAACACTTCCAGCCGGTCGCTTTTTTCCAGCGCCCGCATGAGCCGCTGTGCTTCGTCCCCCGTAAGATAGCGTTCGTATGGATTTTGAAGGAACAGACGCCCGTACACGGTGATTGCCCTGTGGGCAGAAGGCTATGCATTGCGGCCAGAGAGCAGATTGCCTTGAAGACCGCCAGAATGCGGTTGCAGGTGGCCGGTGCCAAGCCACTGGATAAAACAGCCCATGCAGCCATCCCATCATTTCGTGGCGTTGTATGTCGGCAAGTTCCCGCGCTTCGAATGTCGGGGACAGATGCTGCCGGCAATGCGCTCATCCACGCGCCAGCTCCGCTTGCGGAGTTTTACGTGCGGCAGATAGACGTTTGAGACAAAGATGCCAAAGAGGGCTGGAGTATCGTGCTACCCGACCTGCGCGGGCGGTTGATCTGCTGAGGAAGCTGACAGGTGTTTACGGGCCATGCGGTGTTCTCCTACTGGAAAAAGGAAATAGTCTGCCATCCTGATTCAACTGCTTTCCTTGTTGAGTGGGACGGAATCCGCACAGCGTATCACGACTTTTTCAGTTGACCCCTTGTCTGAAAAAGAGGTTATAGCCGAAGTAATCCAAATACCTCCGACTGAATATTGCCTGCACAACAATTTTTTGCTTGACATGGTTTGACGCGGGGTATTTTCTGAGCATCTCTTCACCGTTGAGCGGGACTTGCGTGGAAAATTTGATGTCTTCACGAACTGGCATGGCAGATGTGGAGAAATGAAAATGCCGGGAGGCGTTCGACCTGCCCGGCATCTGGAGACTGGCTGATGAAGGCTGATACTGTCCTCTGGAAGTCAGAAAAAATGTTAGTATTATAGCTGGTAGAAATATTATATAAATATATTTATATAATATATTTTAATGTGCTACAATTGTAACGCAACTCCACTTTGAAATTGCTTTGGCGGCTGCGAGAGCAACCGCCTGCCACAAAGGCGTGCGCGCAATGTATTTGCGCAGGTAAACGCCGAAGTGGGCGTCCTTACACGTTACGAATGCACATTCTTAACGTTAATCTGCCCGAGAGCGGACCGTTTTCAGCAGCACACATGCCTCGCGCGGCGTCCGGAGAACGGGCGTCGCGTTTTTTATCGCGCGCCGAAGCCCGGTACGTGGAAGCGCCGCTCCAGCCAGCGCAGCAACCAGGTCGCCAAGGTGACCATGATCAGATAATAGGCCCCCACGGTAAGAAAAACTTCGGTGAAACGGAAGGTGTCCGAGGCCACCACTTTGCCCTCGCCCATCAGTTCCATACAGGTGACCAGATAGGCCAGGGAGCTGTATTTGATCAGATAGATGATTTCGTTGCCGCAACCGGGCAGGGCCCGCCGGGCGGCCTGGGGCACCACGATCCAGACCACGGTCTGCCAGGTGTTGAAGCCCAGGGCCTGGGCCGCGCTGATCTGGCCCTGGCGGATGGAAAGCAGCGCCCCGCGCACGTATTCGGACTGATAGGCCGCCGTGCAGAGAATGAAGGAGGTCAGGGCCGCGCCATAGGGCGCAAAGTAGATGCCCAGCTTGGGCAGGGCGTAGTAGATCATCATCAGCTGCACGGCCAGGGGCACGCCGCGCAACAGAGCGGTGTACCAGTCGCCCAGGCGGCGCAGCCAGCGCGGCCCGAAGGCGCGCATACAGCCGATAAGCACGCCACCCACAAAACCCAGACTGCCCGCGGGGATGATCAGGGCGAGGGAGACCAGCAGCCCTCTGTTCAGGGCGGGCAGCAGATCGTGGCTGAAAAAGACCGTATCCAGCATGCGCGTTCCCGGCGGTTAAGCGCCCATCTCCAGAAGGCGGGCGCAAAAATCGCGGGTGCGCGTGGCCGAACCTTCGGCCAGCAGCACGTCCGGGACGCCCTGCTCAATAATCCTGCCGCGTTCCATGAACAAAATTTCCGAGGCCAGAGCCCGGGCGAAATCCATCTGGTGGGTGGCCATGATCATGGTCATGCCGCCGCGCGCCAGATCCCGGATCACAGCCAGCACCTCGCCCACCAGTTCCGGGTCCAGGGCCGAGGTGGGTTCGTCCAGCAGAATGACTTTGGGGTCCATGGCCAGGGCGCGGGCAATGGCCACACGCTGCTTCTGGCCGCCTGAAAGCTGGGCGGGGTAGAGCAGGGCGCGCCGGGCCAGGCCGACGCGGCCCAGTTCTTCCAGGGCGCGGGCTTTGGCGTCCTTGCGGGACATGCCGCGCACCTTGCGCAGGGCAATGGCCACGTTTTCCTCGGCGGTGAGGTGGTCAAAGAGGTTGAAGTCCTGAAAGATCATCCCGACCTGGGCGCGGTAGGCGCAGAGTCTGCGCCTGTCGTTCATCACCAGGGGTTCGCCTTCCAGCCAGATTTCTCCGGAGTCCGGCGGGATCAGGCAGTCGATGCACTGCAAAAGCGTGCTCTTGCCCGCGCCCGAAGGGCCGATGAGCACCTTGAGTTCGCCCCGGTGGACCGTCAGCGAGCAGTTGTCCAGAATGGGCTTGCCGCCCAGCTCCTTGGAGATGCCCTTGATCCGCAATACCACTTCCCGTTCTGCGCTCATGGCTTATCCCACGCCCATGCCTTCCATGCCCATTCCTGTGGAATAGCCCGGCACATGGACTTTGTCTTCCAGGCGGCGCAACAGCTTGAGCACCACCAGAGTCAGCACGAAATAGATCAGGCCCGCGGCGGCGTACAGCGCCAGATGTTCGTGGGTGCGCGCGGCCACAAAAGAGGTGCGGGCCATGATGTCCTGGGTGCCCAGAACGTAGCAGATGGCCGAGTCCTTGAGCAGGATGGAAAATTCGTTGGCCCAGCCGGGGATGGATAGCCGCAGGGCCTGGGGCAGGATAATGCAGCGGATGCCCGTGAGGTCGCGCATGCCCAAAGCGCGCGCCGCCTTGAGTTGCCCCTGGGGCAGGCTTTCGATGGCCCCCCGGAAAATCTGGGACTGGTAGGCCGTGCTGGTGCAGCCCAGCACCAGGCAGCAGATCAGAAAGGGATCGGCCGGCAGGCCCAGGCTGATGAACAGACCGTAACAGAGGAAGAGCAGTACCAGGATGGGCACGCCCCGGAAAAACCAGACATACAGAGCCACCAGCCGCCGCACCCACTGATTGCCGTATACTTGGCCGACGGCCAGAGGCACGCCCAGCACCAGCCCCATGGCCAGGGACGCGGTCACGTTGCCGATGGTCACGAAACTTCCGGCCAGAATGGCGGGCAGGGCGTTGAGTACGACTGTCAGTGAGTCCATGGGCGGCGTCGGGCAGAAGGTTGACGGGACGGGCGCGGCGTATCCGTGGGCCGACCACGGGACAGTTACGGACAAGGCAGGCAACGCGGACCGCCGGAAAAGGCCGGCAATCCGCGTTGCCCCGGAAAATGGAAACTGCGGGACGCGCCGCGCCGCCGCTTACTTGTTCAGATACTTTTTCTGGAGTTCCTTCCAGTAGGGATCGGCCATGAGCTTGCGGTAACCCTCGTCGATAAGGGCGCGCAGCTCTTTGTCGTCCTTGCGCAGAGCCACGCCGAAGCCGTCGGGCTTGCCGTGGGTGCCGGCCTTTTTCACGGCGCGGCCTTTGGCGATGGCGTCGTCGGCGGGCAACTCGTCCATGAGCGCGGCCTGGATGCGGCCGTTGAGCAGGTCCTCCACGGCCAGGGGGGCGGATTCATAGAAGCGCAGTTCAAAGGGATAGCCCTTTTCCTGCTGTTCCTGCTTGATGGCGTTGGCTTCGGAAGTGCCGCGCTGCACGCCCAGCTTGATCTTCTGGCTCAGAATGTCGGCGGCCGTCAGATTGGAGTTGGCGGGCACCAGAAAAACGCGGGAAACGGTCCAGTAGGGATCGGAAAACTGCACCACTTTGGCCCGTTCCGGGGTGATGCTCATGCCGGAGCCGACCATGTCGATCTGTTTGGCCACCAGAGCCGGAATAATGCCGTCCCAGGCCATGGGCTTGTGGGTGATTTCAAAACCCATGGTCTTGGCGATCCAGTTCAGGGAGTCCACGTCAAAGCCGGCGGGCTGACCGGTTTTTTCATCCACATAGGCAAAGGGCGGATAGTTGGGGTCAATGCCGTTTACATAACTTTTTTGGGCAAAAGCAGGCACGGCGGCCAGCAGCGTCGCCATCAGCGCGCAGACAAAAAATTTCTTCATGCTCATTTTCCCCCTCAGAAAAAAGAAAGGTCAGGCAAAACAGCCTCGGGCGCACGTGCGTCGGCCCGGCCCCCGGCAAAACAAGGATTTTTCTTACCAGAAGCGCGCGGCCGACGCAAGGGCGCTTTTGCCGGGGCTTGCCCGCCGCGCGGCCGCCGTCCGCGGCAATACCGCTGCGGAAACGCTTGTGCTCCGCACAGGGGAAGGCTATAAAAAACAGAAAAGCTGTTTTTCTCTGCGCCGCTCCGGTTCATCGCCCGCGGAACAGGGCGCGTCGCCTGTGGTTTGCAACAGCCTTTCATCCGTGTATGCTCAGCTTTGCCATGTCCCAGTATCCTTCCCTCATCAGTTTGTTGCGCCGCTTCGGTCTGCCGCCGCAGAAAGTCGTGCTCACGCTGGCCGATCTTCTGGCTCTGCTGGGGACGGCCGTCGCGGTTTTTCTGTTGCGCGCGGCTTTCGGCGATCTTGACCCCATTCTCTACCGCTGGGTGATGCCCCTTTTATTGCTGGGGCCGGTGCTCGGCGCGAGTCTGGGCCTGTATCAGAACATCAGCCTGCCGCCGCAACGCGAACTGAAGGCCCTTTTTCTTCTGACCAGCCTGCTGTATGGCCTGATTCTGGCGGTGCTCTTTCTGGCGAAAACCGGCGATATGTATTCGCGTCTGGTCATTCTGGGCAGCTGGGCCGCCACGGTGTTCACCCTGCCGATTCTGCGCGGCCTCTGCCGCCGTCGTTTTTCCCGGAAACGCTGGTGGGGCACGCCCCTGATCATTCTGGACCGCAGCGATATGGGACGCGAGCTCTGGCACTATCTCCGGCGTCATCCGGAGCGGGGCCTGACGCCAGTGGAAATCTTCGACCTGCCTGAGGATGGACCGCGCGTGCGGGAACTGCTGGCCACCGCCGCGCGCCGCTGGCCCAAGGCCATGGCTCTGATTCTGCAGGGGATCGGGCAGGGCCAGGCCCTGGATTACGTCACGGAAGTCAGCCGTTATTTCAGCACAGTGCTGCTGGTGCCTTCCTTCAACGACGGCTTCAAGGTGCACTGGCTGACGCCGCGTGACCTGGGCAACGTGGTGGGCCTGCTCCTGCGCCAGAATCTGCACGACAAGCGCCGTTTGGGCATGAAGCGCTGCATTGATCTCTTTCTCTGCCTGCTGATTCTGCCCGTGCTGCTGCCGTTGGGGTTGATTCTGGGCCTGCTGATCCGGCTGGACACCCCGGGTCCGGTCCTGTACCGGCAGCGGCGCATCGGTCAGGGCGGACGGACGCTGCACATATACAAATTCAGGACAATGGCGGCCAATGCCGACGCCGTGCTTGAAGACTGGCTGGCGCGCGACCCGGCCCTGCGCGAAGAATGGAAACGTGACCATAAGCTCAAGCACGACCCGCGGGTTACCCGTATGGGAACTTTTTTGCGCAAGACCAGTCTGGACGAGCTGCCGCAACTCATCAATGTGGTTATGGGCGGCATGAGTCTGGTGGGGCCGCGTCCCATTGTGGCCGAAGAAATCGAGAAATACGGCGAAGTCTATGGCGAATATTGCCGCGTCAAGCCCGGCATCACCGGGCTGTGGCAGATTTCCGGGCGCAATGACACCAGCTATGAAGAGCGGGTGGCCTACGACCACTATTATATCAATAACTGGTCGGTCTGGATGGATCTGTGGATTCTGGGCAGAACCGTGCCTGTGGTGCTTTCCGGCTACGGGGCCTACTGATTTTCCGCTATGCGGCGCTGCGCCGTCCGCGCCAGTTCCACCTGGCGTGCGAATTCCCGTCTGAAGCGCTCTTCGCCGAAATTTTCGGCATGGCGGCGCAGGACCTGCGGGTCAAAACCCTGTTCCCGGCGTTCGAACTCCAAAATGGCGGCTTCCATTGCCTCTACGTGTTGTTCCGCGAAAAAGAGGCCGGTAATGCCGTCCCGCACTGTTTCCGTGGCCCCGCCCCGGCCGTAGGCCAACACCGGAACACCCGAAGCCGCCGCTTCCAGAGGAACGATCCCGAAATCCTCTTCGCCAGGGAAAAGCAGGGCCCGACTGTGCGCCAGCAGATCCGCCACGGCGGCGTCGCCCTGACGGCCAAGAAAGCGGACGCAGGGCGCGGCTTCGGCCTGGAGGGCTTTAAGCGCCTCCCCTTCTCCGACCACCACCAGCGGCCGGTTCAGACGCGAACAGGCCCTGACCGCCAGATCCACTCGCTTGTAATGCGTCAAACGGCCAAGGCAAAGATAAAAATCGCCGCCTGCCCGTCGGCGCGCGGTAAAGGAGGCGATGTTCACCGGCGGATAGACCACGGCGGCCTCGCGCCGCCAGTGCTTGTGGATGCGCCGGGCCACGGTGCGTGAATTGGCTACAAAATGATCCACGCGGAAGGAGCTGGTCAGATCCCAGCGCCGCAGACCCGGCAGCAAGAGGCGCATGCCCAGACGGGTCAGCGGCCCGACGGAAGCCATGTAGTCGGGCCAGGTGTCCCAGATGTAGCGCATGGGCGTATGGCAATAGCAGATATGCAGGCTGTCCGCCCGGGTAATCACGCCCTTGGCCGGACCGGACTCGCTGGAAATGATCAGATCGTAGCCGGTAAGATCAAGCTGTTCCAGCGCCAGCGGCATAAGCGGGAGGTAGCGCTGGTAGTGCTTTTTGCTGCCGGGCAGGCGGTGGATGAAAGTAGTTTCAATATGATGCGTGGCGATGACCGGGGAAATGGCCGCCTGGTCCAGAACATGCGTGAAAATGTCGGCCTGGGGATACATGCGGCAGAGCGCCTCCAGCACCCGCTCTCCGCCGGCCATGCCGACAAGCCAGTAATGGACAAGGGCCACGCGCATGTCAGGCGCCCGGCCTGTCGCCGATGGCCGCGGTGATCAGGGCCTCGGCGGCTAGCTTGCCGTCCACGAAGGCGCGGGCTTCCATCTTGCAGAGTTTGAGCTTCATACGCATATTGGAACATTCCAGATCCAGGCGGTCGCCGGGAACTACCTGGCGGCGAAATTTTACGCCGTCCAGACCGGTGAAGAGAAAGAGCTTGTCCGTGAGGTCGCCCATGCCCGCCGCGGCCAGCAGACCACCGGTTTGGGCCAGGGCCTCCAGAATCAGCACGCCGGGCATGATCGGCACGCCGGGAAAGTGCCCCTGAAAAAACGGCTCGTTGACGCTGACGTTTTTATAGGCCCTGATGTGTGAGCCCGGCACGCATTCCACCACCCGGTCCACCAGCAGAAAGGGATAGCGGTGGGGCAGAATGCTCAGAATGCGTTGGATGTCCATGCGCTGGCTCTGGGGTTCGGTATTCTGCATATGTTCTCCCTGGCGCGTCCGGCGCCCGTAAAAGGTAGAAAAAAGCCTCTCGCCCCGTCCAGGGTCGAGAGGCTTTTTGCTTGCGGCGAAAAATATCCGGCGCTTATTTCTTGTCGTCCTTCTTGGCGCCGCCGGCCTTGTACAGCTTGTTCACTTCGGCCAGCACATCCTGGGTCAGGTCCATGGACTGGTCGGCATAAAGCACGCCGCCGGCCGTAACGTCCACCACAAAGTTGAAGCCTTTGGCGCGGGCCACTTCATAGGTGGCGCTGAACACCAGGGTAACCATGTCCTGACGCAGCTTGACCTCGTCCTGTTCCACCTTGCGCAGGAAATTACGGGTCTTCTGATCCAGTTCCTGCTTGGCGCGGATGAAGGCCAGCTTCTTTTCCTCGCTGGCTTTGGGATTCTTCAGATCCTCGGCTTTTTTCTTCAGCGCTTCCCCCTGTTTTTCCAGGCTCTGGCGCTCTTTGCCGTATTTGGACTCCATCTGCTTCTTGGCGGCCTGGGCGGGTTCGCTCTGGGTCGCCACGGTCTGCATGTCCACCACGCCGATTTTGGCCGCGGGCACGGCGTTTTCATCGGCGGCGAAAGCCGCGCCGACCATCAGCAGGCATGCCGCAAGGGTCATCAACACAACATTACGCATGAAAGTTCTCCTTCCCCAATTGCTGAAATTTTATGTCGCCCTTGCGGAACAGGTGTGGTCCACGCGCCGTAAGAAGCTCGTCTGCAAAAAAGAAACTCCGGGCAAAATCTCCGCTGGCGCGAAAGCAGCGCAAAAAAGCCCGGTCCACTTGCTGCGCGCGGTTTTTTGACGGGCGCGACGCAACAATGAAATACCGACTTCACATAGCACCGGGGCCGGTGGGCGTCAAGGAATTCTGCGCGGTCTGGCGTTTGAGAAGGCGATCTTTGTAGGCCAGGATGCCCTCGGCCAAGCCTTCAGCCAGAGCGTGGCGGTATTTGGGATTGCTCAGGTTGCGGGCCTCGGCCTGATTGGTGCAGTAGCCGAGCTCCACCAGCACCGCGGGCATCTGCGCGCCGAGCAGCACATGGAAGGGCGCGGCCTTGACGCCGTTGTTTCTGACCGTGAAATCCCGCCGCTTCAGGCGGAACATGGACAGCCGCTGGATATCCGTGGCCAGGCGGCGCGATTCCTCCACCCGGGCGTTGAGCATGACGTCAGCCAGCATGTTCTGCATGTCGCCGAGGCGGCGGTCACTGCCGGCGTTTTCCAGAGCGGCCACGCGCGCGGCCTGCGGATTGCTGGCCAGATCCAGGTAATAGGTTTCCAGGCCGCTGACCCGCTGGTCGTCGCTGGCGTTGACATGCACCGAGACGAAGAGGTCGGCGCGCGCCGCGTTGGCCTTGCGGGTGCGCTCGCTCAGGGAAACGGCCATGTCGCGCGTACGGCTGTAGACGACCTCCAGGCCGTTGGCCTCCAGAAGACGGCCCAGACTCAGCGCCACGTCCAGAGTGATCAGGCGCTCCAGCACGTTGTTGTGACTGGTGCCCGGATCCCGGCCGCCATGACCGGCGTCAATGAACACCGTGTGCACGGTCAGGCCGAGCTGGCTGGCCATATCGCTGACCTGACGGCTCCTGATGTCGGCTTTATCGGCGCGGGGAGTCGCATCTTCCCCCCCGGCGGAAGCGAAAGCCGCCGCGGCTCCGGCCTTGCGGGGAAGCGGCGTCTTGCCGGCGGCCACACTGAGTATGATGCGGCAGGGATCGTCCTCTGTACGGGCGTCAAAGCGCCGCACTTCACGAAAATCGAATTGCAGACTGGCCCCGCCTTCCTTGCGGTCACGCACGCGCACAGCCTGCAAGAGGCTGCCGCGCACGGTGACGCCCTTGCGCACGTCATTGACCACGGCGGCATTTTCCAGATCCAGATACAAGCGGGCCGGAACGCCTTTCTGGGCCTTGACCAGACGGGTGGAGTAGCGGGCGGGGCCGCTCATTTCCAGCACGATTTCCACGCTGTTTTTGTTCAGGGAATCCCAGGAAAGCACCTGAAGTTCCGGCGTTTCCAACCGGGCCGGAACCTTGGACGCCGTTCGCGCGCGCCCGACGCCCGGCGCGCCCGCGACGTCACCGGCGTCCGCCAGACCACCGCTCCACTGCGCCCGCAGGGCGCGGGCCTCAGCGGCCATGTCGCCGCGCGGATAGCCGGCGGCGATTTCGTCCAGCAGGGTCAGAGCTTCTCCGGGTCGGCCCAGATGTCCGGCCTGGATCCGGGCCGCGCGCAACAGGGCGTCGTCGGCCAGGGCGCTCTGAGGAAATTCGCGGGGCAGGGCCAGATAAAGTTCCAGAGCCCGCCGGTAATCGTCGGATAAATGGGAGCAGTCGGCCAGGGCCTCCTGGCTTGCGGCGGAGCGGAACAGCGCGCCGGGAGCTACAGCCCAGTTCTTGCGGCTTTCATAGATACGCTGGAATTCCGTCTGCAATTCTTCCCATGGCTGCCGCCAGCAGGACCTGACTTTGTCCGCCTTGAGGGCGTCCATACGAACCTTGGCCGCGCGATAGCGGGGCAGCAGCTGGCCTTCCGGAACCGGGGGGACGGAAGCGGGGCTGTCGCCGCGCGCGGCGGACGCCGCTGCGCTAACGGTAGCGGGTTGATCCTCCACGGCCTCTTTCTTGTCGGCCGCCGCCACCTGACGGGCCTCCGGCGCGGTACGGCCGTTGGCCGAGGCCTTGAGGGTCTTTTCCAGGGCCAGAGCTTCAGGCAGCATATCGCCTTTAGGGTACTGGCTCTTGATCCGGGCCAGCAGGGCCAGCGCGCCCTTGTCGTCCTTGAGCCAGGCCGCGCGCATCTTCGCCGCCCGGAACAGGGCGTCGTCGGCCAGACGGCTGTCCGCATGGCGCAGGGCCAGGGATTCATAACATTCTATGGCCTTGCGGGCGTCCGCTTTGGCGAAGGACCGCCTGGCAAGTTCCTCCAGACTTTCGGCGGCACGGAACAAGGCCGCCGGGCGATTGGGCCAGGACGGGTCCGTGTCGTAAATGGCCCGGAATTCCGTGGCCAGTTTTTCCCAAGGTTCGCGCAGATTGCCTTTTTTATCGTCCAGCTTGAGGCTGGCGATGTCCGCCTTGGCGGCGGCATAGCGCTTTTCCGTGGGCGGCAGGGCGCTGTATCCGGCGTCATAGCAGCAGATGACCAGCAGACAAAGCGCCAGCAAAAAAGCCAGCGGCGGCGCGAGGCGCTTAAAAACGGCTTTGTCCGTCTGTTTCTGTCGTTTGCTTTTTCCGGCCACGGTGCTTTCCTGTTCTCTATTCCGGCGTTTTTCGTCAGTTTTCTGACGCCGGTTTCCGTCCGAGTATATATCGTATCGGCCGTCCGGCGTCACCCTTAAGGGGACGAGCGGCATGGCGGCATGGGAAAAACATGCCCCGGGCGCTTCTTCGCGAGGCTTTGCAGATTTTGTGCCATAAAGAGCCGAGCGTAAAATTCGGGGCGGGTTATGCGGGAGACGGGCTTTTTCTGGAAAACTCTGATGAAGGATTGCGCGCGGAACACGGGAATGCTGTTTATCGGCAAGGCAAAAGCGCCAGCCGTAAGTCCTGGCGGACAACGACTGGCGCTCCCAGATTAAAAGACGTTGTTACGCGCCGATCTTAGAAGAACTGGCCCATGCTGAACTCCAGCCTTCCGGATTCCATTTCCTTGTCATAGTCCTGAACCAGAGGGATGCCGTAGGCGATGCGCAGATCGCCCATGGGCGAACGCCAGCGCAGTTCCAGACCGGCGGAGGCCACCAGATATTTATCCAGATCATTGCCCATGGTTTTATGGTCAATGTTGAAGCCGCCGTCGAAGAAAGGCACCAGCGCCAGGCCCATATCTTTCTGGAAGGTCCAGATGTACTCCACGTTGAGCACGCCCA
Organism: Desulfovibrio porci; assembly: GCF_009696265.1. Classification (NCBI taxonomy): domain Bacteria; kingdom Pseudomonadati; phylum Thermodesulfobacteriota; class Desulfovibrionia; order Desulfovibrionales; family Desulfovibrionaceae; genus Desulfovibrio; species Desulfovibrio porci. The sequence goes on along the minus strand of NZ_VUMH01000003.1, from coordinate 42,243 downwards.
TGCGGTCGCCGCCGATCTGTTCGCCGGCATACTTGTAGTCGCGGGGCGAAAGATCGGAGTAGGAATAGCCGCGGATGGTGTCCATGCCGCCCAGCCAGAAGCGTTCGAAGACGGGCACGGGGTCATCGGTGTTCTGGAAGATGCCGCCCAGGCGGGTGCGCACGTGGAAGGTATTCTGGGGATTAACAGACCAGAAACCCTGCCAGTCGGCCACAGCCTTGACGAAGTTGTCCGTGCCGCCCAGGCCGCCGCCGCCGTATTCCGCCCAGAGGCGGGTGATGGTGCCCGAGGTGGGCCGGTCCTTGGCGTCGGTGGTGTCGCGCAGCACGCGGCCGGAAACGGCGCTGGTCCAGTTCACGCCCTTGTAGTCGCTGATGTACGGCGAGGCGTTGTGTTCCACGTCATAGAGTTCGTAGCGTTCCAGGCGGTAGGCCAGACCCACCGAGGTGTATTCGCCGATGGGATAGGAGGCGCGGATGGTGTCGCCGATGGTATCCTTGGTAAAGTCGTCCCAGTAGTCGTGGGTGTAATAAAGATCGTTGCCTATGGAAAGATCCGTGTCATAGACGCGGGGATTGGTGAATGAAAGCATGCCGGTGGTGCGCCGCCAGGAGAAGAAGCCCTGCAGCTGGAGCCAGTAGCCCCGGCCGAAGAGGTTGCGCTCCATGATGGAGGCCGTGACGCCCACGTCATAGTAGGTGGAGTAGCCGATGCCGCCCATGATGGCGCCGGTGTTGGCTTCCTTGACCTTGACCTTGAGGTCCACCTCGTCCTCGTTGCCGGTGGGGATCAGCTCCGTATCCACGGCGGAGAAGTAGCGCAAACGGTTCAGGCGTTCGGTGGAGCGGCGCAGTTTGGCGCCCTCGTACATGTCGCCGTCGCCCAGGCGCATTTCACGCAGGATGACGTTGTCGCGGGTCTTGGTGTTGCCTTCCACCGTGAGACGGCGGATGAAGACCTTCTGTTTTTTGTTGACCAGGTAGCCCACATCCACCTGGGCGCTGCCGTCGTCGGCCTTCATCAGCTTGGTGTCCACTTCGGCAAAGGCATAGCCGTAGTCGGCATAAAAATCCGTCATGCGCTTGGAGTCTTCCTGCATGACCGTCAGGGAGAAGTATTTGTTGGACTTCTTCCAGTCGTCCATCTGCACGACCTGAAGCATGTTTTCTTCGCTGTCGATGACGTCACCGGCGAATTTCACGTCGCGCACGGCATAACGCGGCCCCTCATGCACGGTGAAGGTGATGTAGATGCCGTCGGGCTTGTAGTCCACCTGCGGCGCGGAAACCTGTATGTCCACAAAGCCTTCGTTCAGGCCGAAGGCGGCGATGGCGTTGGTGTCGCGCTCCAGATATTCATCCTTGAGTACGCCGCTGCCCGTGAACCAGGAGAAAATGTTGCGGGGCTTGAGCGCCAGGTACTTGTCCATGTCGCCTTGGCTGAGCTCCTTGAGGCCTTCGATCTTCACTTCCTTGATGTAGAGCTTGTTGCCCTCGTCCACGGAAATGATCAGCACCGCGCCCCGTCCGCCCTGGCGGTCTTCCAGGCGGTAGTTGGCCTTGGCCAGATAATAGCCTTCCTTGCGGTAGAGCTCGGTGATTTTCTGCAGGTCGTCGGAAAGCATCTGCTCGTTGAGCACGCTGCCGGACTTGGTGCCCATGGCGGCCAGCACGTCTTCCTGGTCGATGTCCTTGGAGCCTTCCACCACGATATTGTCGATGCGCGGTTTTTCCACCACGGTGAAGACCAGAACGCCGCCTTCCAGAGAGGCCTGCACGTCGCTGAAATAGCCCATATCCCAGATGCGCTTGACTTCTTCGTTGATGGCGTTGGCGTCGGGCTTGTCGCCTTTGCGGATGGTCAGGCGCATAAGCACGGTATCCGGATCCATGATTTTCATGCCGCGCACCTGCACGTCGGTCAGACCGCCTCCGGCGGCCGCCGGCGAATGCATGGGCACAAAACCGGGACCATTGTCGGCCTGCGGGGCGGGAGCCTGCGCGGCGGAACCCAGCATGTTGGAGGCGCGCCCGGCAACGGCCGCGGCGCATTCGCTCAGCGCCACCAGAGAGTTGCGTTCAAAACCGGCGGGTACGGCCTCGCCTTTCTCCACGGGCACCAGGCGGGTGTCCATGGTGAAACCGTCGCCCAGTTGATTGAAGCTGCCGTAGATGACCAGCTTGGCGCCGGCCTGACGCCCCAGACGGCGGGCCGCGGCCAGATCAATAGTATTGTCGCCGCTGCGTTCGAACAGGGCGCGGGCCCGGTTCATGGGCACGGCCTTGAGGCCGTTCTGCTCCAGCTGGCTGGCGATGAGCTGCGGCACGTCGCGGGAAGCGTTGGGCATGTCCGGCCCGGCATTGACCTGAAAGGGCAGGACCAGCACCAGCGGCTGTCCGGCCTCGGCCGCCATGACGTTCTGGGCGGACAGCGCCTGGAAGGCGCAGGCCAGGACCGCAAGGCACACGGCCCTGAACAGCACACTATGCAAAAGACTTCTCATACAGAGCCCCCGCTCTAAGTTCCAGGCCGCGGTCCATTCTGGCGGCCAAATCCAAATTGTGCGTCACCACCACCAGGGTCATGCCCAGTTCACGGTTGAGTTCATTCAGCATATCCCCCACCTGCGCGCCGGTGATTTCATCCAGATTGCCGGTGGGTTCGTCAGCCAGAAGGACGCGCGGCCGCAGCAGGACCGCGCGGGCTATGGCCACCCGCTGGCGTTCGCCGCCGGACAGGGTGGCTATTTTGCTGTCCGCACGGTCGGCCAGGCCGACCCGTTCCAGCATGGCGCGTGCCTCGGGCAGCACGGCGGCACGTCGCGCGCCGCCGATGACGGCCGGCATGGCCACGTTTTCCAGTGCCGAAAATTCCGGCAGAAGATGGTGGAACTGAAAAACGAAGCCCAGGGTTTTATTGCGGAAAGCGGCTTTCTGATCCGGGCTCATCAGAGCCATATCCCGGCCGTCAAAGGCCACAATGCCAGTGCTTGGAGTATCAAGAGCACCCATAAGATGCAAGAGGGTGGACTTGCCGGAACCGGAAGCCCCCACGATGGCCAGGGCTTCTCCCTCTTCCACAATCAGGTTGATATTCTTGAAAATTTCAAGATTTTCTCCAGGCCCGGAAAACTTTTTTCCCACGTCAGAAAATTTATAGAGCTCGGACATAATTATTCGTAGCGCAGGGCTTCGGCTGGTTCCAGACGGGCGGCCTGGCGCGCCGGATAAAGAGTGGCCAGAAAGCAGAGCAGCATGGCGCTGGCCCCCACGATGAGCACGTCGGAAACCGTGATGATGATGGGGAGGTGGTCGAGCGTGTAGACGTTCTCCGGCAGTTTGATGAACTGGTAGCGCTTGAGCAGCCAGCCCAGGCTCAGGCCGAAGGCGTAGCCCAGCAGAGTGCCGATGACGCCGATGATGGTGCCCTGCAGCATGAAAATGCGGCGGATCATGCCGCGCGTGGCTCCCATGGACATCATGATGGCGATATCGCGGGTTTTTTCCATAACCAGCATGACCAGGGTCGTGACAATGGAGAAGGACCCGATCAGCACCACCATGGCCAGAAGAATGAACATGCCCACCTTTTCCAGCTTGAGGGCCGCGAAAAGATTGGCGTTCATCTCCATCCAGGTGCGCACGTAAAAGGGCGAACCCAACTCGGCGGCCAGACGCGCGGCGGCCTCGTCAGCCTTGAAGACATCCTTGACCGTGATTTCAATGCCCGACAGGAATCCCGCGGGCAGGCCAAGCACGTCGCGTGCGGCGTCCAGTGTGACGAAAGCCAGGGAGGAATCGTATTCGAACATGCCGGTCTTGAAGACGCCGACCACCTCGAAAGGCCGGATGCGTGGGGAATAGCCCGAGGCGGTCTTCTGCCCCGAGGGCGAGAGGAGATTGACCCGGCTGCCCACGGTCAGGCTCAGGCGGCGGGCCAGCTCTTCGCCGATAATGATGCCCGGCGTGCCGTCCTTTTGCAGGGCCTGGGCAGAACCGGAACGCATCTGGCGCAGCAGGGAGAGCACCTCGGGCGCGCTGGCCGGGTCGATGCCGCGCAGCACAACGCCCTTGACCCCGCCGCCCGCGGAAAGCATTACTTCCGTATAGATGAAGGGCGTGGCCCCGGTGACGCCTTCCACCGAGCGGATGCGTTGCGACAGGTCCGGATTGTGCTCAAAGGCCGAGGGCACATAGGACATGACGATGCCGTGGGCGTTTGCCCCCAGAATCTTGTCGCGCATGTCGGTGGTCAGGCCGTTGTAGACGCCCAGCACCACCACCAGAGCGCCTACGCCGATGGCTACCCCCAGAATGGACATCAGGGATATAATGTAGATAAAGGTCTGCTTGCGCCGCGAAAAAAGGTAGCGCAGGGCCACGAAGAGTTCGAAAGACATTTGCGGCATTCTGGCCCAGCTTGGCTTGAGATTCAAGACTTTTTTTAGAGGAAGCGCGTATCCCCGCACTCCTTAACGTGAATTACGCCTGCGGGCTCAGCGGTGGCGTTATCTTGGCACGGGCCGTCGCGTCGGCTTCCGCCGCTCCGGTCACTGTAAGTTGTACTGCAGGCATCGCAGGCCCAGAAAAAGCGCCCGTCATCCCGGCGTCGGCGTGGTTCCAGACGACCTTTGCAGCCCTGCCTCATGCAGGCAGTCCAGATTCTCATTTGCCAGGCGTCCGGTACATTTGGGGCCACTTCACCGATATGGGCCACATACCATGTGTGTGCTTTTTCTGAAAAGACCAAGCCATCTTTTTTGGCGCGTTCTGCATCGTGAACCCCAATCTTCGGGCTGTCGGCATGCACCAATGGGGCGGGCGGCAACGGAGCGGGCGCGTGCGGCGCGAGCGCGGTTCGCAGAACGTCACGACAAGCGAGCGGCTTATTCTCTTTTAGTTGATGCAGCAGGCGGGGAACGGAAAAACGCAGCACCTGCCAGCCCGCGTTCGTCAGGTCGTTCTGGCGGGAGAGCTGTTTATTGAAATCTTTCTTGCTTAATTTTGCATGTGTGCCGTACCCGTCAAGTTCCACGGCGATGCGGCGTCCGTCCCGACTGCCCACGGCAAAATCAATCCGTGCGTTGCCCGACGGCAGTACAACGTTATACTGTCCCCAGAACGTCCCGTCGCCCGCCTCAGGTTTGAGAACCTTCTGGCAAAACAGTCTTTCCACGGGATTGCAGGTTTCATAGGGCGTGCAACATGTGCCGTCGCAGTCCAGCGGGCCGAAAACCTTCTCAATGTCCAGCGGCGGAGTTGGGGTGGAGGTTGCCTGCTGATCCGTTTCCAGGCGGACAAGACTCAATTGATCATCGCCATCTGCGGGCCGGGAAAAGAATTTTTCGCGCAGCCCGCGAAAAATGATGACCGCCAGTGCGCCTGCAATAAAGGACAGCAGGTTCATATGCTCTTTGTGATGTTCCGCCAGAAAGTTATGAAATAAATTCCGGCCGCAGCAACGGGAAGAGAATCACCTCGCGGATGGAGGCTGAATCCGTGAGCAGCATGACCAGGCGGTCAATGCCCACGCCCTGTCCGGCAGCCGGGGGCATGCCGTATTCCAGGGCGCGCAGATAGTCTTCGTCCATGCTGTGGGCCTCGTCGTCGCCGGCCTCCCGTTCGCGCACCTGTTCCTCAAAGCGCAGGCGCTGGTCCACGGGATCGTTGAGTTCGGAAAAGGCGTTGGACAGTTCGCGTCCGGTGATGAACAGCTCGAAGCGGTCGGTGATTTCCGGTCGCTGGTCGTTGCGGCGGGAAAGGGGCGAAATTTCCGTGGGGTAATGGTAGATGAAGTGCGGCTGGATCAGCTTGCCTTCCACATCCAGGTCAAACAGTTTGGCCTGAAGTTTTTGCAGGCTTTCGCTGTCGGCGGCCTTTTCGCCGCGCTCGCGGATATAGCTGCGCACTTTGTTGTAATCATTGTAAAAATCTGGGGAATGTCCGCCGATTTCCGTCAACGAATCGTAAAAACTGAGACGCTTCCAATGACCGGGCGTAAGGTCGATTTCCTGGCCCTGATAGGGCACCACCGTGGAACCGCAGGCCGCCAGGGCCAGATGGGCGAAAAGCTGTTCCGTAAGGTTCATCAGGTCTTCAAAGGTGGCATAGGCCCAGTAGAATTCGCACATGGTGAATTCCGGATTATGGCGGGTGTCGATGCCCTCGTTGCGGAAGCTGCGGTTCAGTTCGAAGACCTTTTCAAAGCCGCCCACCAGCAGGCGCTTGAGGTACAGCTCCGGCGCGATGCGCAGGAAAAGATCCAGATCCAGCGCATTGTGATGGGTCTTGAAGGGCTTGGCCGTGGCGCCGCCGGCCAGGGGCTGCATGATGGGGGTTTCCACCTCCATGAAGCCGTGGTCTTCCATGAAGCGGCGGAATTCGCGCACAATCAGGCTGCGCTTGGCAAAAATTTCTCGCGCGCGCGGCGTGACGATGAGGTCCACGTAGCGCTGGCGGTAGCGCGTCTCCATGTCCTTGAGCCCGTGGTATTTTTCGGGCAGAGGCCGCATGGAGCGGGTGATCAGCTTGAGGCTGCGGCAGGCAATGGTCAGTTCGCCGGTCTTGGTACGGAACAGATGGCCGGAAACGCCGACAATGTCGCCCACATCCAGCTTCTTGACGATCTTGTAGGTCTCCTCGTCCAGATGCTCGCGCGAGGCGTAGCACTGGATGCGCCCGCTCTGGTCCATGAGGTGAAAAAAAGCCACCTTGCCGAAAGAACGCAGGGAGACGATACGCCCGGCAACGGCGAAGACGTCTTCCTGCTTTTCCAGAGCGTCCTCCTCCAGGCTGCCGAATTTTTCCAGCACCCAGGAAACGGCGTGTTCTTTGCGGAAATCGTTGGGGAAAAGGGGCACGCCCGCGTCCAGCAGATCACAGGCTTTGCTGACCCGGTTTTTGATGACCTCGTTGAGGTCATCCCGCGCGGCGAAACTTTCCAGCATGGGCATGAAATAGGCCGCATGCGAAGACTTGGTGCCCAGCTTGACCACAGGCTTTTTGCTCTTTTCCCGGTTTTCCACAGAATTCCCCCGCTCTGACCCTGCCTTGGCGGCCTGCGGGAACATCCCCGCGCCGTCGTGCCCGTCCCCGTTCAGGAAAGGAGCGTTACGGTATGCCATTCGGTCGGGAGCGTCAAGATTGTCCGGCGGCCGGCATGGGCATGCCGTTGCCTCGGCCGCACGAAGAACTCGCCGTTTTTACAAAATGTTCACAATTCCGGCCATCGGTTACTTGCCGGTTGCGCCGGATGCGTTCGCGGGGACAGGGAATCAGCATGCGTCTGTCCGCCGGAGGCGCTTTACGGGCTTGAACTGCGTCCGCTTTTGCGTGTATAGAAACGCTTTCCGCCGGACGCGCGATTTTCAGGGCGGTCGGCGCTTTTCCCAAGGACTGTGCCATGCAGAAATACACTGCCTCCTTTCTCGGCCGCGACTGCCCCGGCGTGGTGGCCTCGGTGAGCCGCATCCTGGGTGAAACGGGCTGCAACATCGTGGAAGTGACCCAGACCATCCTTTCCGGCGAATTCGCGGCCATTTTCGTGGTTCAGGCCCCGGAGGGCCACAGCGCCGAGAAACTGCGCGAGCAGCTCACCGCCGGTCTGGCCGAAGCCCAGGTGGATCTCTCCGTCCTGGTGCGTCCGGCCATTGAAGGGCAGTGGGGCCAGGAGCTCAACTGCGATCCCTTTGTGGTTACCGCCGACGGCCCGGACAAGCCCGGCCTTATCGCGGCCATGAGCCGGGTGTTCGCCCGCCACGGGGTGAACATCGAAAGTCTTAAGGCCATTCTGGGCGAGGGTGGAGCGGACCATGCGCTTTTCGTGTTTGAAGTCATGGTGCCCGAAAGCGTGGACCTGGGGCGCCTGCGCCGCGAACTGGCCTGTGAGGGCCAGACCCGCCACCTGCGCGTGAGCGTGCAGCATCGTGATATTTTCGAGGCCGTTCACCGGGTGAGTTCCTTTTAAGAACCGCCGTTCAAAACGCCTCTTGCCCCCTGGGCTGCGTCAAAAGCCGGGCGCGGCCCGGGTCTGTGCCGGAAGAGTACTCTCCCTGGTCCGCGCCCGGCTTTTTCCCGCCAGGGAACAAAATCCATCTTTGCAGCGGCAGCCCGAGCCGGTCTTCGGAGGCGGCAGGCCGCGCATGCTACACAGGATACGCCATGCTTTCAGAACGCGAAGTCACCAGCACCCTGAACATGCTCCGTAACGAGCATCTGGACGTGCGCACCGTCACACTCGGCGTGAGCCTGTTTGACTGCGTGAGCCATGATCTGGACCTCTTCACCGCCAACGTGCGGGCCAAACTGCGCCGCTACGCCTCGCAGCTTGTGGCCGTCTGCGATGAAGTAGGCGACAAGTACGGCATCCCGGTGGTCAACAAGCGCATCAGCGTCAGTCCCGTCGCTGTGGTGGGCGCGCCCTTCGGTCCGGACGGCATGGTGCGCATCTGCCGCGCCCTGGACGAGGCCGCCAAGGAGGCCGGGGTGGATTTTCTGGGCGGCTTCACGGCCCTGGTGGAAAAAGGTTTCGCCAGGGGCGACCGCGCCCTCATTGAAGCCCTGCCCGACGCGCTGGCCCAGACCGACCGCATCTGCTCATCCATTAACGTGGCTTCCTCGCGCAGCGGCATCAATATGGACGCGGTGGCCCTGATGGGCGAACAGATTCTCAAAACGGCCCAGGCCACGGCGGAGCGCGGCGGCATCGGCTGCGCGAAATTGGTGGTTTTTGCCAACATTCCGCAGGACGTGCCGTTCATGGCCGGGGCCTATCTGGGCGTGGGCGAGCCGGATGTGGTCATCAACGTGGGCGTTTCCGGCCCCGGCGTGGTCAAGAAGGCCATCGACCGGGCCTTGGCCGCCGGACGTAACGAGCAGGGCGGCCGCCTGACCCTTCTGGACATGGCCGAAGTCATCAAGCGCACGGCCTACAAGGTGACCCGCGTGGGCGAAATGATCGGCACAGAGGTGGCCCGACGGCTGGGCATTCCCTTCGGCGTGGCCGACCTTTCCCTGGCGCCCACCCCGGCCGTGGGCGACTCGGTGGGCGAAATTTTCCAGAGCCTGGGCCTCTCCAGCATCGGCGCGCCCGGCAGCACTGCCGTGCTGGCCATGCTCAACGACGCGGTGAAAAAGGGCGGGGCCTTCGCCTCCTCCTCGGTGGGCGGCCTGTCCGGGGCTTTCATTCCCGTGTCCGAAGATTCCAGTATTGAGGCCGCGGCCATGTCGGGCCGTCTGAGCATTGAAAAACTGGAGGCCATGACCAGCGTTTGCTCGGTGGGGCTGGACATGATCGCCATTCCCGGCGACACCCCGGCGGCCACCATTTCCGGCCTGATCGCCGACGAAATGGCCATCGGCATGATCAACCACAAAACCACGGCGGTGCGTGTGATACCCGTGCCCGGCAAGGGCGTGGGCGACGAGGTTTCTTTCGGCGGTCTGCTGGGCAAGGCCGCCATCATTCCGGTGACTCAGGGCGACGCCTCCGCTTTTATCGGTCTGGGCGGGCGAATTCCCGCGCCTATCCACAGCCTGAAAAACTGAGGGCTGTCCCTATTGGCCCTTTTGACTTCCGGCTGTGCCAGAGGAACTTTTTGCTCCGGTCGGATGGGGTAGAACTACACTCCCTCCGCGAAAAGTCCCTCTTTCTTGCCGGAAAGCCAAAAGCGCCAATTTAGGCCAGTCCCGGCAAAACGGCGCAAGACGGTGAAGGATGGGCGTTTATTTTGAGTACGGCGAAAAAGAAATGGCCCATCTCAAGGCGCGGGACAAGCGTCTGGGCGAGGCCATTGATCTGATCGGCCCGGTGCGCCGCGAAGTTGTGCCGGATCTCTTTGAAGCCCTGATCCACGCCATTGTGGGCCAGCAGATCGCCACCAAAGCCCAGCAGACCATCTGGGCGCGTATGCGCGCGGGCTTGGGCGAAATCACGCCCCGCGTCATCCAGGAGACGGCGGAGACGGATTTGCAGGCCTTCGGCCTGTCCTTCCGCAAGGTGGGCTACATGAAGGGGGCCGCCGCCAGAGCGCTGAGCGGCGAGTTTGACGTGGAGGCCCTGCGGAGCCTGCCCGACGACGCGCTTTGCGCCGAGCTGGCGCGTCTTCCCGGCGTTGGTGTCTGGACCGCTGAAATGCTGATGACCTTTTCCCTGCAACGGCCCGACGTGATCAGCTACGGCGATCTCGCCATTCAGCGCGGCCTGCGTATGCTCTACCGCCACCGCCGCATCGGCCGCAAACTTTTTGACAAATACCGGCGGCGCTATGCTCCCTGCGCCACCGTGGCCTCTCTCTATCTCTGGGCCGTGGCCGGCGGGGCCATCGCGGGCCTCACGGACCCCGCGTCCCGAACCGCTCCACGGCGCGAGACGAAACAGAAAGACAGGCCTGAATGAAAAAGCCCGGCTTACGCCGGGTTTTTGCATGGAACGTCAATTGTCCGTTACTTATTCTTTTTAACCGACTCGAATGCCGCCGCCCCAGCCTTGGCCACATTGGTGTCCTCGGCCACTGAACCGCCGCTCACGCCGATGGCGCCCACAATGACGCCGTCTTTGACCAGCAGCTCGCCGCCACCGAAAATGGCCAGGCCGTCGTTGGTGACTTCAATGCCGTAGAGTTCCTTGCCGGGTTGGGAGGCAGCGCCCAACTGGGCTGTGGACATATTGAAGAAACGGGCCGTGCGGGCCTTTTTGGTGGCCACGTCGATGCTGCCCAGAAAAGCGCCGTCCTGGCGCACAAAAGCTTTGAGGTTGCCGCCAGCGTCCACCACGGCGATATTCATGGGCACGCCCTGGGCCTCGGCTTTGATCAGAGCCGTTTCAAGCACTTTCCGGGCCTCAGCCAGGGTAAGGTCGCCGGGCAGCTGTTTTTTGACTTCGGCGGCCTGCACCGTGGCGGCCAGCAGAAGAAACATCAGCACAAGAGGAAGAATGCGACGCATAACGCTGCTCCTTGTATAAGGGGTGAGGAGCCGTCGCGCGGCGGTTCCGCCGGGCTGTCCTCATTCTATATGCGCCGGAATGTCAAGGCAAGGCCGCGTTGTGGTCATATCCGCATAAAAAACGCTGATTCTGCAAAATTTCCACATTGCGGCAATCGCGCTCCGCGCATTCTCCCACTGTCCGGCGGCGTTCGTATTAAGGTCGCACGATGCGGCGGCCCGGCGGCCTGTCCGCCTCGTAAGCGAAATGCATTTTCGAACTGAAGCGCCGAGCGAGCGTTTCAAAAAGGAAAATGCTCTAACGGGCCGGGGCCAGAAAATATTCCCAGATCAGGGTGAGCAGCAACAGGGAAAGGGAGATGGTCAGGAAGCGGCGTACAGCCTTGGCCCCCACCCGGATGGCCGTGCGGCTGCCCAGCCAGTTGCCCGCCACGGAACCCGCGGTCATGGCCAGAGCCAGGGGCCAGAGCACTTTGCCGTGCCAGACGAAGGCCACCACCGCGCCGAAGTTGGAGGCCAGATTGAGCACTTTGGAGGTGGCCGAGGCTTCGATGAGCCCCACGCGCAGTATCCAGTGGAAGGCCAGGATCAGGAAACTGCCCGTGCCCGGTCCGAAAAAGCCGTCATACGCGCCGATCAGCAGACAGACCAGGGGCACCAGGGTCCAGAAGCGCGCTCCTTCGAGCGGGCGCGGCGCGCACTCCCGTTCTTTTTTGGGCAGCAGGGTGGCGCACATGCCCACGGGCAGCAGGCCCACCAGGATCTTGCCCAGAATCTCGCTGTTCACATACAGCGCCAGGATGGACCCGGCGTAGGCTCCCAGCAGGGAAAAAACCAGACCCGCCAGGGCCAGACGCCAGAGTACCAGATGACTGCGGGCGAAGTTGCCCAGGGCCACGCTGGTGCCCACGCAGGAGCTGACTTTGTTGGTGCCCAAAGCCAGATGGGGCGGCACGCCGGTCAGCAGCAGGGCGGGCATGGTGATCAGCCCGCCGCCCCCGGCGATGGCGTCAATGAAGCCGCCCAGCAGGGCCGCGCCGGCGCAGATCAGGATGGCGCTCAGGGTGAGAGTGAACATGCGGCTTTACCATTCCTTGAAGATGACCCAGGCTGCCAGCACGATCAGCGCGAAGCCCAGAATGTGGTTCCAGCGCAGGGATTCGTGCAGCCAGAAGGTCGAAAAGAGCATGAAGACGGTCAGGGAAATGACTTCCTGAACGGTTTTCAGTTCCGCGGCGGAAAAATAGCCGTAGCCGATGCGGTTGGCCGGAACCTGGAGCATATATTCGAAAAAGGCGATGCCCCAACTCGAAAGGATGACCAGCGGCAGGGCCAGGCTTTTGTAGCGCAGATGGCCGTACCAGGCGAAGGTCATAAAGATGTTGGAGAGCGTGAGCAGGCCCACGGTGACGAGAGGAACGGGAATCTGCATGGCCTTTGCCCCGGACGAAAAAAAACGCCTATGAGATCATAGGCGTGGTATTTCTGGAGCCCTTGTCCGGGATTGAACCGGAGACCTCATCCTTACCAAGGATGCACTCTACCGACTGAGCTACAAGGGCGCTGTTGACGAAGAAGGCTTCTACCCTATCGACGCCGTGCCGTCAAGCTTTGCGGCGGACTTTTTTTACACCCGGCGCGTTGCCGTGTCCTTGATGGTTCCGGCGGCCAGGGACATGAACAGGCGCAGGGCCGGACTCAGGGCCTTGTTCACATGCCGGGCGCAGACGGCGCGCAGGCTGTGAACCGGCGCGGCAAAGGGCAGTTCGCGCAGCAGGCCGTGACGCAATTCCTCCTCCACGCAGAAGCGGGGCAGATAGGAAACGCCGAGACCGGCGGCCACGCAATTTTTGATGCTCTCAATGCTCATCAGTTCAATGGTCCCGGCCAGACTGATATTGCGTTGCCGCAGCGTGTTTTCAAAAAGCAGCCGGAACATGCACTGCGGCTCGTTGATGATCAGGCTGACGGGCAGCTTCTGGTCCGGACGGGTGAAATCCAGGTCCGCCGGACCGGGCGCGGCCACCAGAACCAGAGAAAAATCCGCCAGCGTTTCCTGAATCAGCGAGACGTCCCGCCCCTGGCTGTAGAACACGCCCACATCCGCCGCGCCGCTGAGCAGGGCGTCCCGGATCACATAGCAGTTGAGCGATTGCAGATCCAGGCGCACGTCAGGAGCGCGGGCGTGGAAGCGGCGCAGCACCTCCGGCAGTTTGTAGGCCAGCAGGCTTTCACCCACGGCCACGCGCAACCGGCCGCGCGGCTCTTCCCGCCGTGCCGCCGCGCGCAGGCTCTCGAGCATCCGGGCCAGCTCGCGCACCTGGGGCATAAGCCCCTGGCCCGCCTCGGTGAGACGCATGCGGCGACCCACTTTTTCGAACAATTGCAGACCAAGCTCCTGTTCCAGCTGGCGGATCTGAAAGGTGACCGTGGATTGCGCACAGCAGAGGCGGCGGGCGGCCTTCTCAAAGCTGCCTTCGTCCACCACGGCGCTGAGGGCTTCCAGGCGGCGCAAGTCCATGAATACTTCCTTAAATCGGATTTATTGAATTATAAATGCAAAAATATTTGCTATTTCGATGGAACTGTCAGCGCTATTCTGGAAAAAAGCAAGGAGAATGTCATGCCGTTCGTCGTGTTCTGTTCTTTTCTGAGTTATGCGCTGATTGCCGCCGTCACGCCGGGCCCCAACAATATCCTGGCCCTGAGCAGCGCGGCTGCGCACGGTCTGCGCCGCAGCGCCCCGCTGCTGGCGGGTATGAGCGCCGGATTTCTGGCCGTCATGCTGCTCTGCGGCGGCGCGGCGCTCGCCCTGGCGCGCGCACTGCCGGGGTTGGCGGCCTGGATGATCTGGCCGGGCGCGGTCTATATTCTCTGGCTGGCTTGGCGCATGGTCGCGGGCGGGGTGGGGGAAAACGGGGACGGCAACAGCGAGGGACAGCCGCTGGGGTTCTGGAGCGGCCTTACGCTGCAATTCGTCAATGTGAAGGTGCTGCTCTGCGGTTTTACAGCCCTGACCACGTTTGTGCTGCCCCATGCGCCGGACGTCCCGCATGTGCTGGGCTGCGCCCTGCTTTTTGCGGCGTTGGGTGTAGCCTGCAATCTGCTTTGGGCCGCGGCGGGCGGCCTGTTAAGGGAAGTGTTCCGGCGGCACGGGCGGGCGCTTAATTTCTTGCTGGCCGGTCTGCTGGCAGGCAGTGTGGCGCGGATGTTTCCGTAGCCCGGCTTTACCGTACAGACCGGGTTCAAACCTTGTTCAGTCTTTACCAGGAGCGGGAGCCAGCGCGCGGTTCAGAGCCCGGAACAGGGCGCGGGAGGCATGGGGCGCGACAACGCCCGCTGTGGCCTTCCGGGCGGCGCGGGCTTCCCGCGCTTCCCGCACAAGACGGCGCAATTCCTCGGGCGTGGGGCGGTCCGCCACGGCCTGGCCGTCAGTTAGGGGCGGCATGGCCTGCAGGATGGTTTGCAGCAGACCTTCCACGTCCGCCTCGGGCGCGGCCAGCAGGCGCTCGCGCCATTGTTCCACCAGATGGAAACGCGCGGTGTCGGCCGACACCGCCTCCCGCCGGGCCGCCAGGGCCGCGCGCAGGCGTTCGGCGTCGGTTTCGCGCATCAGGCGGCCGATGTACTGCATCTGCCGGCGGCGGCCTTCATGGTCGCGGATGCGGGCATACAGGGCCAGGGCTTCGAGCAGATCCGGCGGCAGATCAAAATCGCGCAGTTCGGCCGGGGCCAGCCGGGTCAGTTCCTCGCCCAGGTTCTGAAGGGCCAGACTCTGGCGTTTTTTGGCCGAACGGCTGGGCGCGGCTTCATGTTCCGCCTCGCCGTCCGCCTGCCACTGATAGGTTTTTTTACGGGGCATGCTTATTCCGGTCTAGAGGTAAATGCCCAGAATCACGCCCGCCAGCACCACCGGAGAGATGATTCCGTTGAGCGTGAAAAAGGCGGTGTTCACATGCCGCAGATCCTGAGGTCGCATCAGCCGGTGCTCCAGCAGAAGCAGCGCGGCGATGCCCAGACAGATTACGTACCACGGCCAGGAGAGTCCGGCCGCCAGACCCGTCAGCAGCAGGAAAATGGCGGTCATCACATGGGAGAAGGCCGCCAGGGCCAGGGAGGTGTCCGGTCCGTAGACCGAGGGCACGGAGCGCAAATCAAAGGCAAGGTCGAAATCCAGATCCTGAAAGGCGTAATAGATGTCAAAGGCTCCGACCCAGAAGGTCACGGCCAGAAAGAGCAGCACGGGCGAGAGGTCCATGCCCGCAGGATTCACGCTGATCCAGCCCGCCAGGGGGGCCAGGCCCAGCGTGGCTCCGAGCCAGAAATGACAAAGAGCGGTGACGCGTTTGAGCAGGCTGTAGGCGGCCGCAAAAAGCAGGGCCGGCACGGCCAGCCAAAGGCAGAGGCTGTTCAGGCAGGCGCAGGCCAGAATGAAAATCAGAGCCATGACTCCGCAGAAGGCCCAGGTCTGCGCCTTGTTGATGGCCCCGGTGACCAGCGGGCGGTCACTGGTGCGCGGATTGTCGCGGTCAAAGGGCAGGTCCACCAGGCGGTTGAAGGCCATGGAGAAGGAACGCGCGGCCACCATGCCGATAGTCAGAAAAATCAGGCTGCGCAAGGGCGGCAGGCCCCGCGCGGCCAGAAAAGCCCCGGCCCAGGCATAGGGCAGGGCAAAGATGGAATGCTCGATTTTGATCATCCGGCAGATGTCGGCGAATTGGCCGAAGGGCGTGCGCATGCTGCTATCCTCCACAATCGGCGGGGTCGCCGTGCAGTTTGTCCAGAGCGTGGGGCAGGGCGGGCAACACGGCGGCCAGATTTTCCAGTACGCCCTTGCGGCTGCCCGGCAGGTTGATGACGATGCTCCGGCCCAGCACTCCGGCCACGGCGCGGGAGATGGCGGCGTGCGGCGTTTTGGCCAGACTCGCGGCCATCATGGCCTGGCTGAAGCCGGGCAGGGACATGTCCAGCAGGGTGGCCGTGACCTGAGGCGCGATGTCGCGCGGCGAAAGACCCGTGCCGCCGGTGGTGCAGATCAGGTCATAGCCTTGGTTCAGGGCCAGATCCGTAAGCAAAGCGCGGAGCAGCGCGGGTTCGTCCGGCAGCAGAAAGCCCTGGCTGTGGCAGAGCGGCAGGCGCGCGGCCGCCATATCCTTGATCACCGGACCGCTCAGATCCTCGCGCAGCCCCTGGGAGCCCTTGTCCGAAAGCGTGATCCAGGCCAGAGAGCGGCCTTCCTTGCGAACTTCCAGGCAAAGGGCGTCGTTGTCCGGAATCGGAATGGGCGCGATATCCGTCAGGGCCGTGACCAACGGGCAGTCATGGGCATGCGGGTTGTTGAGGCCGGAAGGTGAGGGCAGCCAGATGCGTCCGGTGACCTTGAGCAATTCCGTTCCGTCCGCGTCGTACAGGCGGCTGCCCACGGGCAGGCGGGGCAGGGGACGCGGAATGGGTTCCGCGAGGCAATGCGCGGGCCAGACGTCTACCCCCGGCAGTTCGGCGGGAAGCAAAGGCAGACAATCTCCAGCCCGGCAGGGCCGCAATCGCAGGCAGAGATGCATAAGTGCGCGCTCCGAAGAGGAATTGGCCGTCCAGGACGGCGCTTGAATAGAATATTGTAGCCGTAAGCGCAATGGGTTACAAGTCCGGTACGCGCCGATCGCTCTGGCGTTTCATAAGGATGTTTGAAGGAGTTGCGCATGCCCACCCGTAGTCAGGACGAAACCCGGAACCTGCATATCCTCGGCACGGGCCGTCTCCCGGCCCTTGAGGGCGGCCCCGGCGTCGGTCTGCTGGAATCCTTTCCCAACTGCTATCCGCGGCGGCCCTATGTGATCAGCATCAGTTTTCCCGAATTCACCTCTCTTTGCCCGGTGACGGGACAGCCGGACTGCGGGACCATCAGCGTGGAATACGTGCCGGACAAGCTCTGCGTGGAATCCAAGAGCTTCAAACTCTATATGTTCGCGTTCCGCAACCACCAGTCTTTTATGGAAACCATCACCAACACCGTGCTGGAGGATCTGCGCGAGCTGCTCGCCCCCTGCTGGTGCCGGGTCAAAGGCCTGTTCGCGCCGCGCGGCGGCACGCGCATCCATGTTTTCGCCGAAGAGTTCAAGGAAATGCCCGAGGAGCAGAACCAACGCGTGCGTGAGGCCGTGCGGGCCTGGCGGTCGGAAACCGATCCGCACCGGCCCTGAGCGGTTGCGGCAAGGCAAGTGATCTGAGCATGCTGCGGAGTACCAGCCCTCAGTCGGCGCGGGCCGCGCCGGGCCGGATGCTGCGCACGGCGGCCCTGCTGGGCGGTTTCACACTCGTCTCGCGCCTGCTGGGTCTGGCCAGGGATATGGGCATGGCATGGCTGCTGGGCGGCGGGGCGACGGCTGACGCTCTGGTGGCGGCCATGCGGCTGCCTCATGTGTTGCGCCGTCTCCTGGGCGAAGGGTCCCTGTCCATGACGCTTACCGCCGCCCTGGTGCGCCGCGCCCACGGCCCGGCGGGAAAAAACGGGACCGGACAATGCGGCGCCGACGGAACGGCGGGGCAACGCGGACGGATGTTGCGCCCTCTGGCCGCGGCTCTGGCCCTACGTCTGGGGCTGACTCTGGCGGCTCTGACCCTCTTGGGCCTGCTGGCCGCGCCCTTGCTGGCGGCCTTGCTGGCCCCCGGTTTTTCCGGCCCGGAAGCTGCGCGGGTGGCGGAACTGCTGCGGATCTGCCTGCCTTATCTGCTGACGGCGGGCATGGCCGCTCTGGGTATGGCGTTTTTGCACAGCATGGATGTGTTCTGGCTGCCCGCCTTGTCGCCCGCGCTGTTCAATCTGACCATGCTCCTGTTCACGGTCGCGGCCGCGCTGGGTGGCTGGCCGCCCGCGCAGACGCTGGCTCTGGGCATGCTCTGCGGCGGCCTGGTCCAGTGGCTGGCGCAGTGGCTGGCCCTGCGGTGTCTGCTGAGCGGAGCGACGTCGGCGGCGGGTGAATGCGGGCCTGATGCCGTGGAAGCCGAAGGGGAAAGCATCGGCCGGGCCGCCTGGCGCTGTCTGGCGCATGTTCCGGCCGGTCTGCTGGGGGCCGCCGCGCCGCAGCTGGCCATGCTGGCGGCCATGGGCCTGGCTTCGGGCTTGGGCCAGGGGCAGGTGGCGGCGCTGTATTACGCTGAGCGCCTGCTGGAATTGCCGCTGGGGCTGGTGGGCGTCTGCCTGGGCATGGCCAGTTTGCCGTCCCTGAGCCGTCTCGCGGCGGAACGGAATTTTTCGGCTGTTGGCGACCAGTTGAACGCGGCCCTGCGCTGGACCACGCTTTTCAGCCTGCCCGCCGCCATGGGGCTTTGGGCCGTGGGCCCGGATCTGGTGGACGCCCTGCTGCGGCACGGGGCCTTTGACGCCCGGGCCGCGCGCGAAACCGGGCTGGCGCTCTGGGCCTATCTGCCGGGCCTGCCCGCGTTTGCGCTCAACCGCAGCTTGCTTGCGGGCTGCAACGCGCTGGGCGCGACGCGGCGCACGGCGGTCAGCGCGGGCTGGGCCGTGGCGGCCACACTTGCGGCCGGGGCCGTGCTGGGCCATAGTCTTCCCACTGCCTGTTCGGCCATGGGACCGGCCCTGGCCGTGAGTCTGGGGCTCTGGCTCCAGACCTGCCTGCTCTGGTCCGGCTTGCGCCGGGCGTTGCGCGATTGCGGGCAGCCCGCGCGGGCCGTGCCCTGGCGGGCGCTGTTTCAGCAGGCGCTGGCCGCGCTGGCTGCCGGTGTGGCCGCCTGGGCGGTGCTGACCGCGCGGGCCGTTATGGTTCCCGGAGGCTGGTGGGGCGGCGTGTGGAGCGCTCTGGCCCTGGCTATTGCCGTCGGGCTGACGGCCTGGCTGCTTTGCTTGGCCGCGTTGGGCAATGAGGATCTGGCTGCCCTGACGGGCCGCCTGCGTGGAATGAAATGAGAAGGAGGGCGCAAGGCCGTCGGCTTTTGCGCGCATAACGCCATATGCCTTACATCACACACCGCACGCGCCGCTGGCTGGCATTGACCGCCTGGGCGGCGGGGCTTCTGCTTTTTCTGCTGCTCGGCCTCTGGAATCTGAACGGCAGCCGCCGGGACGCGGAAAACCGGCTCATCAGCGAAGCCGGGCACATGGCCTCGCAGTTGGCGGCCCTGCTTTCGCTGCCCGCCTGGGAACTGGATGAACTGACGGCCCGGACCATAGTCATGGCCGCCATGGAAGACGACAGGATTTACGCCGTCAAGGTCCAGACCCGGCAGGGCATGCTGGAGGGCCAGCGCCGCAATTACCAGTGGGAGCCTGTGCCCTGGGATGACGAAATTGCGGAAAATACCGTGCAGGGCATGAATCCGCTCAAGATGGAAGGCCGGAGCATCGGCTCGGTGGAAGTCTATCTTTCGCCGCGTCTGAGCGCCGAGGAGCAGGCGCTGGTGGCCCGGCGCGAGGTTTGGCGCTTCGCCCTGGCGGCGTTGTTCTGCACCGGCGCGCTGCTTCTGCTGCTCTGGCACTGGGGGGATCTGGCCCGCCTGCGGCGTTTGCTGGCCCGTAAGGCGGACGAGGCGCTGGCCGGAGGCGGCGAAGCCGCGCCGGACAGGATCGTGCTGGGCCTGAGCGCGCCGGCCGCCGACAGCGTCGAGGCTCCGGACGTGGGCGCGCCCGCCGCGGTTTTTCCGGTCAATCCGGCTCTGGGCCGGAGTTTCCAGCGTAAGCACGCCGACGCCTGGCGGGTCACCGCCGGGCTGTTCCGGCAGAGCTTCGCCCGTGCGCCCGAGCTCTTGAGCCGTCTGTATGCGGACGGCGAGGTGGCGGGCCTCTGCCATCTGGGGCGTATGCTGGAACTGGCGGCCCCCTGCCTGGGCGCGGCCCGGCTGGAGGATACGGCTCGGGACATGCAGGCCGCCCTCAATGATCCGCAGTGTGAAACCGCCGCGCTGGCCGTGGAAGCCTGCGTGCACGCCCTTGAAGACGTGCTGGCGGCGCTGGGCGGAGAGAAATAAGCGCTGTTGCGCAAGGAGTTTGCTATGGGCTTTTTTTCAGCCGTTAAAAAAATCTTCGGCGGATCGCGCCAGGATGAAGTTGCGCCACCTTCCGAAGCCGTATCGGCGCAGGAGCCTGAAGCCGGGGCCGGACCCGCGGAACCGGAAGGCGCGCCTGTAAGCCCGGCGAAACCTGCTCCGGAAGCTGCTGTGCCGCGGGCCGCGTCCGTCCCGGCCGAAACCCCGGCTCCGGCCGGGACTTCCGATATTTCCGAAGAGGATGAAGCGCTGACCCTGCGGCTGCGCGAGGCCGAACCCCGGCTCTCGGTCTGGCTGGGCATCATTCTGGAGGGCGTGGACAGCGCCGGCGACCTGCTCTGGCAACGGCTGGCCTTTTTGCTGCGCGCTCTGGACGCGCCCCAGGATGAGGTCCAGAACTTTGTGGATGACTTCCGGGCCTGGCTTGAGCGCATGGAGTACCGCCATGTGGAGGAATTCCGCTCCGAGTTGCAATACCGGCTGGCTCTGGCCCTGGATCTGGAGGACGAGGAGGACGAGCGCAGCCGTCTCTTCCTGAAGATCAGCGAAGGCCTCTCGCGTACCCGCGAGCAGTTTGCCCGCCGTCTGGACACGCTCTTCGCCGACCATGGCGAACTGGACGACGCCTTCTGGGAAGAGCTGGAAGAGCTCTTCATCATGGCCGACCTGGGCTATGAACCCTCGCTGGAACTGGTGGAACGCCTCAAGGAGCGCGCCCGGCGGGAAAAAGTCACGCGCGCGGAGCAGGCCCGCGAGCTGCTGCTGGCCGAGCTGGAAGAAATTTTCCGCGCGCCGCGCCGTATTTCGGCCGTTAATCCGCCGGAAGTGGTGCTGATGATCGGGGTCAACGGCGTGGGCAAGACCACCACCATCGCCAAGCTGGCCCACCGCGCGCGCATGCAGGGCAAAAAGGTGATGATCGCGGCGGCGGACACCTTCCGCGCGGCGGCCATCGAGCAGTTGCAGGTCTGGGCCGAGCGGGTGGGAGCCCTGTTCCATGCCCGTCCGGCGGGTTCGGATCCGGCCTCCGTGGCCTTTGAGGCCGTGGACCGGGCGGTGAAGGAAGGCGTGGACGTGCTCTTTGTGGATACGGCCGGGCGCTTGCAGACCAAGGTCAACCTGATGGAAGAACTGACCAAGATCCGCCAGGTGCTGAGCAAGAAGCATTCCGGCGCGCCGCATCGCAGCATTCTGGTTCTGGACGCCACCACCGGCCAGAACGCCCTTTCCCAGACCAAGCTCTTCAAAGAGGCCGCCGGGGTGGACGAACTGATCCTGACCAAACTGGACGGCACGGCCAAGGGCGGCGTGGCCATCGCCGTGGCCATGCAGCACCATCTGCCCATCACTTTTGTGGGCCTGGGCGAAAAAATGGAGGATCTGCGCCCCTTCAACGGCGCGGATTACGCCCGCGCATTGCTGGGTGAACCGGCCGCCGGGGACTAGAGCCGATTAACGTTAGGAATTTATATTCTTAACGTTTGAAGCCGCCAACTTCGGCGCTTAACAGCGCAAATAACTTGCGCTTACGCCTTCGTGGCGGACGGCTGCTCTCGCAGCCGCCAGGGCAAGTTTAAAGTAAACTTGCTCTAAAGCCGCTTGAGGGGAGGCACGCACTTGTACTACGCCTGCATCTGCGCCATCGCCAAGGACGAGACGCCTCATCTGCGTGAATGGGTGTTGCACCACTTTTCCGCGGGCTTCGAGCACATCGTGCTCTATGATAACGGCAGCGTGGAGCCTGTCTCGCGGACGCTGTCGGATCTGGCCGCCGCCGGGCTGGTGACGGTCATTGATTTTCCGGTTCGTGAGGCTCCGCAACTTTCAGCCTATTTTCACTGCCTGCGCACGTGGAAGGACCGCAGCCGCTGGCTGGCCTTCATTGATATTGATGAATTCGTGCTGCCGCTGGCCCGCCATGACGTGCGGGAGCTGCTGGAAGACTATGAAGCCTTCGCCGGTCTGGCCGCGCACTGGATGATATTCGGCTCCGACGGGCATCTGCGCAGGCCGGCGGTCGGCGTGACGGGCAGTTATACCCGCAGCCTGGGCCTCCATCATCATGTCAAAAGTCTGGTGCAGCCGCGCTGGACGCTCAAACCCGTGTCGCCGCACCACTTCGCTTACGCGGAGGGGCGCTTTTGCGTCAATGAGGATCGCGTGCCCGTGCCGGCGGCCTCCTCCTATCCCGTGGCGGAAAAAATCCGCATCAATCATTATTTTTACAAGTCACAGCAGGATTTTGAGGAAAAGATGCGACGCGGTCTGGCGACCGCCGTGCGCGACGCCACGGGCCGGACCCTGGAGGATTTTTATCGTCAGAGCCGCCAAAGCGGCGTGCCCGATACGGCCATCGCGCCTTTTCTGCCCGCCCGGAAATCCCTCAGCCGTTTGCCGCCCAAGGAGCTTGCCGCCGTGGTGACGCAATACTGCGCCAGCGGCCCGGAGGAAGAAATTGCGGCCATCGCGTCTCTGGCCCAGTCCGGCGACATGGCGCGGGCGCTCCGGCGTTACGCCCGGCTGCGCCGCTATCACGCTACGCCCCTGGCGCTGACGCTGGGAGCCAACCTGCACTTCATGCGGGATGAAACGGAAAAAGGCCTGGAACTGCTGGGCGAAGCACTGTTCGCCGCAAGCGGGGACGCGACCCTTCAGACCTGGATTTATGAAGAAATCGGACGCTGCTACGGCCGCCTGCGAAAAACGGAAAAGGCCGAGGCCTTAAAGCGTTTTCTGCAGAGCGCTGCCCGTCATTGAGTGGCCGTCGCGGGCGGAACCGGCCTGAGTTCCCGGTTCCGGTCATGGTAATGGCGGCGCTTGTCCTCATACATGCGTTTGTCGGCAAGGCGGGCCATCTCGGACGGGCTGGCCTCGCTTTTTTTCCAGACGCTGCCCAGCGCCAGAGCCCCGGGATACAGGTTTTCGGCCTCTGCGCGCATGGAGCGAAGCTTTTTTTTGAAAAGTTGCGCGGAAATGCCCCGGCAGATGATGACGAACTCATCGCCGCCGATGCGAAAGAGCTCTTCCTTGCTGAAATGCCGGGCGAAGACTTCGCTCATGCGTTTGAGAAAGATGTCCCCCGCCGTATGCCCCTCGCGGTCATTGAGCGATTTCAGACCGTTGAGATCCACAAAGGCCACGCCTGTCTCGGCGTTTTCAGCGCTTTCCAGCTCGCTCAAAAGCCGCATGTAACTGTGGCGGTTGCCCACTCCGGTGAGGCTGTCATACTGGCTCAGAAACAGAATATTGCTTTCCATACGCTGTTTTTTCTGTTCCATGGTCACAAAATAGGACAGGGACCAGAGCAGGGAAAGATCCTCCCCCAAGTGCCGGGGATTGTCCACGCCGATGAAACCGCTGGCGACGCCGTCCACGTTCAGTTGCGAGATCATCAGACTTCTGATCTCCTGCATCTTCAAAATATCGTAGGTCTGCGGAAAATTCTCCCTGATCTCTTCCAGATCCCGGATGACAATGCTTTGCTCGGGACCCAGAAATGTTTTCCAATCGGGAAGAAGGTCCAGGGACAGGTCCTGCAGCTTGTCTTTCTGTGGCGCAACGCCCTCGGCGCACCATTCATGCGTATTGCTGCAAAAAACCTCATCCCGTTCGCCACTTGTATATTCGAAGACATAGGCCCGGTCGGCCTGATGGATCCGTCCCAGGATGCGCAGAATAATATTGATGGCTTCATTGAAGGTCGGGGCGGTATAGAAGGTGCGCACGCAGTCCACCAGAGCGCGCTGCATTTCCAGCTTGTCCTTGATGGCGCGACTGGTGTTTTCTTTGTCCGTGATGTCCACGGCCACTTCCATGCGCACGGTTTTACCCCGCCAGTCCACCAACTTGTCTTTGAGCAGGTAATGCCGCCCGGTGATGGGATTGGTATGTTCCCAGACGTGAAAGAATTCCCTGACCAACAGATGGTTGGTGCAGAACGGGCATGGTTCGTCTCTGCCCTGAAGGACGCGGTAACAGGCCTGACCCACGACGTCGCCGGGGCCGAACAGTTTTTTGCCGCGCTCATTGATGTAGAGCACCTCGCAGGTTTGCATGTCCACGAGGTAGATCAACGCGTCGAGTTGCTCCACAAGATATTGGGCGAAAGAAGTGCTCATGCGGAATCCGCTGTCAAAAGGCGCCCGTTAGCCGCCGGCACGTTTGAGTCCGTCCCTGGCCGCGGGAAAATCGGGCCGCAGTTGGAGAGCCAGCCGAAAAAACTGGGTCGCCCGTTCCCGGTCTTTGGACTGAAGGAAGACCGCGCCGAAATTGTACGCGATATTGGGGCTGGCGTTGGGAATTTCCGGGTTGAGGTCCACAGCTTTGAGCAGATTGGCTTTGGCCTGCAAAAAGTCGCCGCCTTCGGCGAAGGCCATCCCTATATTGTAATAAATATTTTCATCTTCGGGCGCGATCTTGATGGCCCGCTTGTATTCGATGATGGCGTCTTTCCAGCGGCCCTGCTTGCGCAGGCTGATGCCCAGCTGGTTGAAGAGCATGATGTCGCCCTTGGAAAGATACTTGCCTTTGACTTCCAGACTGTTACGCAGAAATTTTTCAGCCTTGACCGGGTCGCTGTCGGCATAGATGGCCGCGATGCGGCCGGAAAGGGCGCTGATGCCGTCCATAGCTTCCTTAGTAATCTGGGCCATGGCCTTGTCAAAGAGTTCCTCGGCCTTTTCCGGCTCACCCATGGCCAAGTGGATTTCCCCCAGGCTCACCTTGCGGTTGACGTTGAGCGGCGAGATGGCGTCGAGTTTCTGCAGATAGCGCAACTGGGACTGCCGGTCGCCCAGCTCCTCGTACATCTCGGCCAGACGTTGCAGAGGCGCGAGATAGAGGTCGGCGGACTTGGCCGCCGTCTCATAAGCGATGCGCGCTTTTTCATAATCCTGCATGGCGCGTTGCGTATCGCCTATGACCAGATAAGCCGCCGCGCTGCCGGGTTTAAGCGCCAGGATTTTCTGGCAGGCGGCCAGAGCTTCGGCGTATTTTCCCTGGGCCAGAAAAGATTTGGCCAGATCGATGGCCTGCCCGAGCTTGCTCTGAGGCTTGAGCGTGAAGGCCATTTTTTCGATCAGCGTGTTCACGGACACCGGCTTGGCAATGAAGTTATCCGCGCCCACTTCGTGCAGCAGCATGAGCCGGTCGCGCTGCACGTCGGTGGTCAGAATAATGATCCGCAGTTTGTTGTAAGCCTGCTTGATCTGGTTGACCAGAAAACTGAGATCCTGGCCGCCCATGATCCGCTCCAGAAAGAGAATCGGTGCCGGATGTTTGGGGGTCACTTCGCGCAGCACGCGCAACAGCTGGTGCGGGTCGGACAGGGCCGTGAGCATGTTCGGGGAGGAGAGGCCCAGCTCTTTGGCCAGGGTCAGCCGCAACTGGGTGGTAAAGGCCTGGTCGTCGCTGAGCACGATGACGTGGCCGTCTTCCTTGCCCATATAGTGGATGACCGTGTCTTCATAAAGATTCTGTTTGGCCTTGAGCGCCGGATCAATAGGCATGTGCCGCTCCTGCTGTCGCAGATAAAATGATCTGTAATGTTTGTAAAGATTGTCGTGCATGGGGAAGCGCGCTTGGATTTCCCCCGGGAAAGCCGGCTGGGCAAGGCAGGCTGCGTCAGATGCAAGCAATAGTTTTTATCGATTACATGTAGTCGCCGCCCCCCGCCTTGTCAAGCGATACGCCGGTGTGATTATGAATACGGCGTATTGCCCGCCGAAAAAAAATTTGAAAAAGCCTTGACGTCAGGCTGTCTTTTGGCTAAAACCAGCACCGCTTCAACGGATTCTTGTCCGGCGAAGCGTCCCTGGACGGCAGGGAAGGGCAGGTTGAGCCTGTCCTGCTGCGCCCGGAAGCGACCGGATGCCGCTATGGCTCCTTTCCGCAACGGGCTTTGACATTCGCAGGCGTTACCAAATGCCGGACAATGTCGAGCCGTTCCAGCCCGAGGACGGACCCCACGTAGGCCAGAGCCGACGTGACCCGGGGCTGTAAGGTGTTGGGGGTAATCCCCATTTGGTGACCCTGCGGGACCGCCGCGCCGCCGTTTTCATCGGCGGCCAGGCCTGGGCTGCGCCGGGGAGCATCACACGGATGATGCCGGATCGCCCAGGCGTCCATCATCTTCCGAATTCCTGATTTCAGGTGTGATGCGCGCGCGTTTCGCGCAGCCCCTTACGTCGCCTCGTTCCGTCCGTCACCAGGGTGTGGTGGCCTTCGGGCCGTGCTTCATGGCCCGCGTATGCTGTGAAGGAGCCCGCGCCGGGCCATGTGGCTGCGCGGGATGTTTTTGCAAACGGAGTAGGCACAATGACAACTGTTAGCAGTGATCGCATTCGGATCAAGCTCAAAGCCTACGATTACCGCATTCTGGATAAGGCCGTTGCGGAAATCGTGGATACGGCGCGCAATACCGGTGCCGGTGTGGCGGGGCCCATTCCCCTGCCCACCAACATTCATAAGTACACCGTTCAGCGCTCCGTGCATGTGAACAAAAAGTCCCGTGAGCAGTTTGAAATGCGCATCCACAAGCGGCTTATGGATATCCTGGAACCCACGCAGCAGACCGTCGACGCGCTGGGCAAGCTCTCCTTGCCCGCCGGTGTGGACGTGGAAATCAAGCTCTAGCGAGAGGCAGTCATGGCTGAGAAATTGGGAATTTTGGGTCGCAAGCTTGGTATGACCCGCATCTTCGCCGGTGACGGCGCCGCCGTGGCCGTGACGGTCATTGAGGCCGGGCCCTGCCCCGTCACCCAGGTCAAGACCGTGGAAAAGGACGGCTACAACGCCCTGCAGATCGCACTGACCGAGGCCAAGGAAAAGCATGTGGGCAAAGCCATGCGCGGCCACTTCGCCAAGGCCGGTGCCGGACTTTTCCGCCACACGCGCGAAATCCGCCTTTCGGGCGCGCCCGAGCAGCAGCCCGGCCAGCAGCTCACCGTGGACATCTTCGCCGCCGGCGAAGTGGTCAAGGTGACCGGCAAGAGCGTGGGCAAGGGCTACCAGGGCCGTATGCGCCGCTGGAATTTCGCCGGCTCCAAAGATACGCACGGCTGCGAAAAGGTGCACCGCAACAATGGTTCGGTAGGTAACAACACCTTCCCCGGCCACGTCTTCAAGGGACGTAAGATGGCGGGCCATTGGGGCAATGAAACCGTGACGGAAATGGGCCTTCTGATCGTGGGCGTGCGTCCCGAGGACAACGTCATTCTGGTCAAAGGTTCCGTGCCCGGCCCCAAGAACGGGCTGGTGCTGATCCGCAAGCAGTAGGGGAAGCAACATGGCTACCGTGAAAGTATATGACCAGAACAAGCAGGAAAGCGGCGAAGTGACGCTGGCTTCCGACGTGTTCGAAATCGAGGTGAGGCCCGAAATCCTCAATCTCGTGGTGCGCGCCCAGATGGCGGCCAAACGCGCGGGCACGCACAATGCCAAGACTCGCGCGTTCGTCTCCGGCGGCGGCGTCAAGCCCTGGAAGCAGAAGGGCACCGGCCGGGCCCGCTCCGGCTCCAACCGTTCGCCCGTGTGGCGCGGCGGCGCCGTCATCTTCGGACCCAGCCCGCGCGATTACGGCTTCAAGGTCAACAGCAAGGTGCGCGCTCTTGCCCTTAAGATGGCCCTGTCGAGCCGTCTGGCTGGCGAAAGCCTGCTGGTGGTCAAGGGCATTGAGCTGCCCGAAGCCAAAACCAAACATTTTGCCAAGGTGGCTGGCGCGCTCGGTCTCAGCAAGGCGCTTATCGTGGCGCCCGAGGACAACGAGACCCTGAGCCGCTCGGCCCGCAACATCCCCGGCCTGACCCTGACCACGCCCGACCGCCTGAGCGTGCTGGAAGTCCTTAAGCACAAGCAGCTTGTGCTTCTGGAGGGGGCCGTGGAATCTGTTCAGGCGCGCTTTGCCGGAAAGAAGGGGGCTTAAGATGGAATCGACCTATGTTCTGCTCAAGCCCCTGCTGACGGAAAAAACGACCCTGCTCAAGGATGAGGCGCAACAGGTGGCCTTTTATGTCCACCCCAAAGCCAACAAGATCGAGATCAAGCAGGCGGTGGAAAAGGCTTTTGACGTGAAAGTGGAAGCGGTCAACGTGGTGCGCCGCGCCCCCTCCGTGAGGGAGCGCCAGGGCCGCGTGGTGGGCCGCAAGCCCGGCTGGAAGAAAGCGTATGTGACGCTGCGCCAGGGCGATAAAATCGAGTTCTTCGAGGGAGTGTAATCATGGCTGTCCGTAAGCTGAAACCGACCTCCGCGGGGCGTCGCTTCCAGACGGTTTCCGACTTTGAGGAAATCACCCGGACGCGCCCTGAGAAGTCGCTCACCGAAGGTCTGCCCAAGAAGGCCGGCCGCAACAATCGGGGCCGCGTCACCAGCCGTCGTCGCGGCGGCGGCGTCAAGCGTCTGTACCGCATCATCGACTTCAAGCGGGACAAGACCGGCATTGAAGCCACCGTGGCGCACATTGAATATGATCCCAACCGCACGGCCCGCATCGCGCTGCTGCACTATGCGGACGGCGAAAAGCGCTACATCCTCGCGCCCGTGGGCTTGAACCAGGGCGACGTGGTGATGAGCGGCGTCAACGGCCGCAGCGGCGAAAGCGCCGACATCAAGCCCGGCAACGCGCTGGAAATGGCCCGCATTCCCGTGGGTACCGTGATCCACAACGTGGAGCTTTATCCCGGCAAGGGCGGCCAGCTCTGCCGCGCCGCCGGCACCTATGCCCAGCTTGTGGCCAAGGAAGGCAAATACGCCCTGCTGCGCCTGCCCTCGGGCGAAGTGCGCAAGGTGCTGGCCTCCTGCGTGGCGACTGTGGGCCAGGTGGGCAACATCCACCACGAAAACATCTCGCTGGGCAAAGCCGGCCGCAACCGCTGGCTGGGCCGTCGCCCACAGGTGCGCGGCGTGGCCATGAACCCCATCGACCATCCGCTGGGCGGCGGTGAAGGCAGAAGCTCCGGCGGCCGCCATCCTGTGTCGCCGTGGGGCATGCCCGCCAAGGGTTACAAGACCCGTGACAAGAAGAAAGCCTCTTCCCGGCTGATCATCAAACGCCGCGGCCAGAAGTAGGAGTAGCTCATGCCGAGATCATTGAAAAAAGGGCCGTTCGTGGACGGTCATTTGATGAAAAAGGTCGACAGCGCGGTGGCCAACAGCGACCGCCGCGTGCTCAAGACCTGGTCGCGCCGCTCGACCATCCTGCCGGAAATGGTGGGACTGACCTTTGCGGTGCACAATGGCAAGAAGTTTGTGCCGGTGTTCGTCACCGAAAACATGGTGGGTCACAAGCTGGGCGAATTCTCGCCCACCCGCACTTTCCATGGGCACGCCGCCGACAAAAAGGCCAAGGCCGGCAAGAAGTAGGGTAACATTATGGAATCGAAAGCTATTGCGAAGTTCCAGCGCGTTTCGCCGCGCAAGACCCGGCTTGTGGCCAAGAACGTGCAGGGCCTCGGGGTTGAGGAAGCCATGAATCTTCTGCGCTTCACCCCCAACAAGCCCGCGGGCGTGCTCTTCGGCGTGCTCAAAAGCGCGCTGGCCAATGCCTCGCAGCTGGGCGGCGTGGACGTGGACGCCATGGTGGTGAAGGAAATCGTGGTCAACGAGGGCCCTTCCTGGAAGCGCTTCATGCCCCGTGCTCAGGGCCGGGCCAGCAAGATTCACAAGCGCACCAGCCACATCACCGTCATACTCGCAGAAGGGCAGGAATAGGCTATGGGTCAGAAAGTACATCCGTTCGGCTTCCGGCTTGGGTATAACAAGAACTGGCAGTCCCGCTGGTTCAGCAAGAAGGAATATCCTGCCTTTGTCTACGAAGACAGCAAGATCCGCGCGTTCGTCAAAAAGCTCCTCTATCATGCGGGGCTTGCCAAGATCGAAATAGAACGCGCCGGCGGCAAAGTGCGCCTGATTCTTTCCACGGCCCGCCCCGGTATCGTCATCGGCCGCAAAGGCGTGGAAATTGAAAAATTGCGTGGGGATTTGCGCCAGAAATTCGGGCGCGAGTTCTCCTTGGAAGTGAATGAAATCCGCCGTCCCGAAGTGGACGCCCAGCTTGTGGCCGAAAACATCGCCCAGCAGCTGGAGCGCCGCGTGGCCTTCCGGCGCGCCATGAAGCGCACCGTGTCCATGGCTCGCAAGTTCGGCGGCGAAGGCATCAAGGTGACCTGCGCCGGCCGCTTGGCCGGGGCCGAAATCGCCCGTACCGAATGGTACCGCGACGGCCGTGTGCCCTTGCAGACCCTGCGCGCCGACATTGATTACGGCTTTGCCGAGGCGCGTACCACCTATGGCATCATCGGTGTCAAGGTGTGGATCTACAAGGGTGAAATCCTTGACAAAGAGGTTGAACAATAATGCTTGCCCCCAAGAAAGTTAAATTCCGCAAATGGCAGAAGGGCCGTCTGCGCGGGCTGGCTACGCGCGGCGCCTCCATTGCCTTTGGCGACATCGGCCTGAAGGCCGTGCAGCACGGACATCTGTCCAGCCAGCAGATCGAGGCCGCCCGTATCGCCATGATGCGCCACATCAAGCGCGGCGGCAAAGTCTGGATCCGTGTTTTCCCGGACCGCCCGGTCACCGCCAAGCCTCTGGAAACCCGTCAGGGCTCCGGCAAAGGCGCTCCGGTGGGCTGGTGCGCCCCGGTCAAGCCCGGCCGCGTGCTCTATGAAATCAAGGGCGTCAGCCTTGAACTGGCCCGCGAGGCGCTGACCCGCGCCGCGCACAAGCTGCCCGTCAAGACCGTGATCGTGGTGAGGGAGGGCTTCTAAATGGCTGCCAAGAAGAAAAGCGACAAGGCCGTCCGCGACGCCGCCAAGGTTCTGCGCGATATGAGCGCGGAAGAGCTGCGCGGCAAGCTGGCCGAGCAGCGGCAGGAACTGATGAACGCCCGTTTCAAGCACGCCGCGGCGCAGCTTGAGAAGACTTCCGAGCTGAAAGCCATGCGGAAGCAGGTGGCGCGCATCGAGACCGTGTTGAACGAAAAGGAACAGAGGGCCTGAAAATGCAAGCTCTGGAAGAACGCAAGGGCAGAACGCTGACCGGCATTGTGGTGAGCGACAAGAACGACAAAACCATTGTCGTGCGCGTTGAGACCCTGGTCAAGCACCCTCTGCTCAAAAAGTATGTGAGGCGCCGCAAGAAGTTCACGGCTCATGATCCCATGAACGAATGCGGTATGGGCGACAAGGTCAAAATTGTGGAGTTCCGCCCCATG
The DNA here is from genome assembly GCF_009696265.1 of Desulfovibrio porci. Classification (NCBI taxonomy): domain Bacteria; kingdom Pseudomonadati; phylum Thermodesulfobacteriota; class Desulfovibrionia; order Desulfovibrionales; family Desulfovibrionaceae; genus Desulfovibrio; species Desulfovibrio porci. The sequence goes on along the minus strand of NZ_VUMH01000003.1, from coordinate 11,090 downwards.
TCGCGCAACAAGCGCTGGCATCTGGTCTCCATCATTGAAAAAGCCGTGTAGGGTAGTGCCATGATCCAGGTAGAATCGACGCTTCAGGTGGCCGACAATTCCGGCGCCAAAAAGGTGGCCTGCATCAAGGTGCTGGGCGGTTCGCACCGCCGTTACGCCTCGGTGGGCGACATCATCATGGTCTCCGTCAAGGAAGCCATGCCCCACAGCAAGGTGAAAAAGGGCGACGTGATGAAGGCAGTCATCGTGCGCACCGCCAAGGAAGTGCGGCGCATGGACGGCAGCTACATCAAGTTCGACGGCAATGCCGCCGTGCTGCTCTCCAATCAGGGCGAGCCGGTGGGCACGCGCATCTTCGGCCCTGTGGCCCGCGAGCTGCGCGCCCAGAACTTCATGAAAATTATTTCCCTTGCCCCGGAAGTGCTTTAGGAGATCGTCATGAAAACGTATCGCATCCGCAAGGACGACAAGGTGATGGTGATCACCGGCAAGGACGCGGGCAAGATCGGCAAGGTGCTCAAGATCCTGCGCAAGAAGGATCGCGTGCTGGTGGAAAAGACCAATATGGCCAAGCGCCACATGCGTCCCAACCCCTACGCCCAGCAGCCCGGCGGCATCGTGGAAAAGGAAATGCCCATCCATGTCTCCAACGTCATGGTGGTCTGCTCGGCGTGCGGCAAAGCCACCAAGGTGGGCTATAAGTACATCGAGTCCGAAGGCAAGCAAAAGAAAGTGCGCTTCTGCAAAAAGTGCAACGAAGTCATGGAATAAGGTGATACGATGACACGCCTTGAAAAGATATATAGAGAGAAAGTGGTTCCGGTGTTGCAGAAGGAGTTTAATTACACCTCCTCCATGCAGCTGCCCGGAATTGAAAAAATCTCTCTGAACATCGGCCTTGGCGCCGCCACCCAGAACAACAAGGTCATGGAAGAAGCGGTGGCGGAACTGACCGCCATTGCCGGCCAGAAAGCTGTGGTGACCCGCGCCAAGAAATCCATTGCCGCTTTCAAGCTGCGCGAAGGCATGCCCATCGGCGCTCGCGTCACCCTGCGCAAGGACCGCATGTGGGACTTCTTGGACAAGCTCATGAACTTCGCCCTGCCCCGGGTGCGCGACTTTCGCGGCATCCCTGACCGCGGTTTTGACGGTCGCGGCAATTTTACCTTGGGCATCAAGGAACACACCATCTTTCCCGAGCTGGAAATCGATCGTGTGGAAAATCCCAAGGGCATGAACATTACCATTGTCACTTCGGCGGCCACGGACAAGGAAGGCAAGTTCCTTCTGGACCAGTTGGGCATGCCGTTCCGTAAATAGGAGTTTGCCGTATGTCCCGTACTTCGCTGGAAGTGAAGGCCAAACGTAAGCCCAAGTTCAGTGCGCGCGCGTATAACCGTTGCCCGCTCTGCGGCCGCTCCCGCGCCTTTTTGCGTCAGTTCGGCATCTGCCGTATCTGCTTCCGCAACATGGCCCTGCGCGGCGAACTGCCGGGCGTGCGCAAGTCGAGCTGGTAAAGCATTTCCGGACGCTGGCGCGTCCGGGCGGCGCGGCTGATCCGCGCCTGCGGGAAGTGGCGGCATAGGGCCGTCAACCCCGCGTCTAACCTCTCAGGAGCTTTCGATGTTGACAGATCCCATTGCGGATATGCTGACCCGCATCCGCAACGCACATTTGGCCCTGCACAAGGAAGTGAATGTGCCGCGCTCGAAGATGAAGGAATCGTTAGCCGCCATCCTCAAGCAGGAAGGTTACGTCGAAGACGTGGCCGTGGCCGACAGTACCATCACCATTACCCTCAAGTACCTGAAGGGCAAGCCCGTCATTTCGGGCCTGAAGCGCGTGAGCACCCCGGGCCGCCGGGTGTACGTGAATTCGCGTCAGATTCCCAAGGTGCAGAACGGCCTCGGTATTTGCATTCTGTCCACGTCCAGCGGCGTGCTGGACGGCATGACCGCCCACGAGAAGAAAGTGGGCGGCGAACTTCTGTGTGAAATCTGGTAGGCGGTGCGTTATGTCTCGCATAGGTAAACTGCCCATTCCCGTTCCCAATGGCGTTGAAGTCAAGATCGGAACGGATGTTGTGGAAGTGAAAGGCCCCAAGGGCTCGCTGAGCACGCCTGTCTGCTCTCTGCTCAAGTATGAGCTGGCTGACGGACATGTGACATTGACCCGCCTCGAAGAAACCCGTGAGAGCCGCTCGCAGCACGGTTTGCGCCGCACGCTGCTGGCCAACTGCATCGACGGCGTGACCAAGGGTTTTTCCAAGGCTCTGGAAGTCATCGGCGTGGGCTATCGCGTGGCCGTGAAGGGCAATATCATTGAGCTGGCCGTAGGCTATTCCCATCCCGTTGTGGTGGAAATGCCCGCCGGCATCAAGGCCGCCGTGGAAGGCCAGGTGTTGACCATCAGCGGTCTGGACAAGGAACTGGTAGGCGAAATGGCCGCCAGGATCCGCCGCATCCGCAAGCCCGAACCTTACAAGGGCAAGGGCATCAAGTACGTGACCGAGACCATCCGCCGCAAGGTGGGCAAGTCCGGCGGCAAGAAGTAGGGGCTGCGTCATGAGTTATAACAAGAATGAATCCCGTCAGCGCCGCAAGATCCGCATCCGCAAAAAGGTCAACGGCACGGCTGAACGTCCGCGTCTTGTGGTCTACAGGTCCAACCTGCATATTTACGCCCAGATCGTGAACGATCTGGAAGGCGCGACCATGGTGTCCGCCTCCACCCTGAGCCTGTCCAAAACCGAACCCGGCCTGCACTGCAACAAGAGCGGCGCCGAACGCGTGGGCAAGGAAATCGCCCGCTTGGCCAAGGAAAAGAATATCAGCAAAGTGGTATTCGATCGCAACGGGTATATTTATCACGGTCGCGTTAAAGCCGTAGCCGACGGTGCCCGCGAAGGCGGCTTGGAGTTCTAATATGCGTCAGGATAGCTCGAACAATAGCGAAACCCAGCAGAACGAACTGGGTGAAATCGAAAAGATCGTTTCCCTCAACCGTGTGGCCAAAGTGGTCAAGGGCGGTCGCCGTTTCAGCTTCAGCGCCCTGGTGGTGGTGGGCGACGGCAAGGGCGGCGTGGGCTTCGGCCTGGGCAAGGCCCAAGAAGTGCCCGAAGCCCTGCGCAAGGCCACCGAGCGCGCGCGTAAAAACCGCGTGCAGGTGCCCTTGGTCGAAGGAACCCTGCCGTATGAGGTGCTGGGTCGCTTCGGCGCGGGCCGCGTCATGCTCAAACCCGCCTCGGAAGGTACCGGCATCATCGCCGGCGGCGCCGTGCGCGCCGTGATGGAAGCCGTGGGCGTGCGCGACGTGCTGGCCAAGGCCATCGGCACCAACAATCCGCATAACGTGCTTCGCGCCACCATACAGGGTCTGGTTTCCCTGCGCAGCGCCGAGGATGTTTCGGCCCTGCGCGGCAAGAAGCTGGAAGCCCCGAGGAAGTAGCCATGACGGAAATCAAGGTCAAACTCATGCGCTCGCGCATCGGCACCACGCCGGCCCAGCGCAAACTGCTGGACTCTCTTGGCCTCAAGTGTCGCGAGATGGTCAAGACGTTCAAGGACACCCCGGCCATCCGGGGCATCATCGCCAAAGTTTCGCACCTTGTGGCCGTCGTGGACTAACGGCCGCGCGAGGAGTATACTATGCAACTGCACAATCTCTTTCCCTTTCCGGAAGAGCGCAAGACCCGCCGCAGGGTGGGCCGGGGCGGCGGCTCCGGGCTGGGCGGCACGTCGGGCAAAGGTCACAAAGGCCAGAATGCCCGTGCCGGCGGCGGCGTGCGTCCCGGTTTTGAGGGCGGCCAGATGCCCCTGCAACGCCGTCTGCCCAAACATGGTTTCAAAAATGCGCCCTTCAAGGTGACCTACGACGTGATCAATCTGGATATGCTGATCCAGGCTTTTGACGGCAAGGACTGCATCACTCTGGACGACATCTACGCCCGTGGTCTGGCCCGCATGGGCGCGCCGGTGAAAATCCTTTCGCGTGGTGATCTGAAGTCCGCCCTCAAGGTGGAGGCTCACAAGTTCAGCCAGGCCGCGGCGGAAAAAATCCGCCAGGCCGGCGGCGAAGTCACCGAGCTGGAAGCGGCCCCGGCGGCCGAATAATCCCGGGCCGCGCGAGCGGCCGGAACGGAATATTGCGGCGTCATAGCCCGCCGCGCGCGGCGGGCTATGACGTTTACGCGCATACGGCGCCCTTGGGCGCGCAAACGCAACGAGTTTTTCATGGCAGTTGGATCGGCAAACAATATGGCGGGCCAGCCCGCCCTGGCCAAACGCCTGGGCTGGACCTTCCTGATTTTGTGCTGCTACCGGATCGGCGTGCATGTGCCTGTGCCCGGCGTGGACGCCGCGGCCTTGGCTTCTTTCTTTGAAAGTATGTCCGGCACCCTGTTCAGTCTCTTCGACATGTTCTCGGGCGGCGGCCTGCGCAATGTTTCCGTGTTCGCGCTGGGCGTCATGCCGTACATCTCGGCGTCCATCATCATGCAGCTTTTGCAGGTGGTCAGCCCGGACGTCAAGCGCATGGCCAAGGAAGAAGGGCAGGCGGGCCGCCGCAAGATCACCCAGTACACCCGCTACCTCACCGTGCTGATTACACTGGTGCAGGGACTGGGCATCGCCGTTGGGCTGGAGAATATGACCAGCCCGGCGGGCACGCCCATTGTACTCAATCCGGGTTGGCATTTCCGCTTGGTGACCATGGCGACCTTCACGGCCGGTTCGGTGCTGGTCATGTGGCTGGGTGAACAGATCACCGAGCGCGGCATCGGCAACGGCATTTCGCTGATTATCTTCTGCGGCATCGTGGTGGGTATCCCGCGTGGCGTCATCCAGTCCGTGGCCCTGATTCAAGCTGGCGACATGAGCATTTTCATGGCGGTCGTCATCTTGGCCTTCATGGCCGCGGTAACGGTCTGCATCGTCTTTGTGGAACGGGCGCAGCGGCGCATTCCCATCAGTTACGCCAAGCGTCAGGTGGGCCGCAAAATGTTCGGCGGGCAGAACTCGCATCTGCCCCTGCGGCTGAACACGGCGGGCGTTATTCCGCCCATTTTCGCCTCCTCGCTGCTGCTCTTCCCGGCCACTATCGGGCAGTTTTCCACCAACGAGTATGTGAAGCAGGCGGCGGAGCTCTTTTCGCCCCACGGTTTTCTGTACAATGTCATCTATGTGGCCCTGATGTTCTTCTTCTGCTATTTCTACACGGCCATCATCTTTGATCCCAAGGATATGTCCGAAAATCTGAAGAAGGCCGGCGGTTTCATTCCCGGCATCCGTCCGGGCGAAAAGACTCAGGAATACATTGATACCGTGCTTTCGCGTCTGACCCTTTCGGGCGCGGTGTACATCTCCATCGTCTGTCTGCTGCCCATGCTTCTGATCAGCAACTTCAACGTGCCGTTCTACTTCGGCGGCACCAGTCTGCTGATTCTTGTGGGCGTGGCCATGGACTTCATGAATCAGGTTGAATCGCACATGATCTCAAGTCAGTACCAGGGCTTGATGCAGAAGGCGCGCAAGGGCGGAAAGGCATAAGCGCGCGGGACAAGGGCAATGAAGAAATATCACGGCGCATTCATCAAAAATGAACGGGAAGTGGGCTGCCTGCGGGAAGCCAACCGCATGGTCGCCAACATACTGGACGCCGTGGGCGATATGGTGGCGCCCGGTTTGCCCACCATGCGCCTGGAAGAACTGGCGCGCGACATGTGCGCCGATTACAAGGTGAAACCGGCTTTTCTCGGTTACTACGACTATCCCTTCGCCATCTGTTGTTCGGTCAACGAGCAGGTGGTGCACGGTTTTCCCTCCGCGCGGCTGCTCCAGGAGGGGGATATCGTCAGCGTTGACATGGGGGTGGTTTACGAAGGCTTTGTGGGCGACGCCGCACGCACCTACCCTGTGGGACAGGTGAGCGACGAGGCCCGACGGCTGATGCGGGTGACTGAGGAAAGTCTTTACGTGGGCATTGAACAGGCGCGGGCCGGTAACGATGTCTATGCCATCGGCGCCGCCGTGCAGGACTATGTGGAGGCCGCCGGTTTCAATGTGGTGCGTCGTTTCGTGGGCCACGGTGTGGGCGCGAAGATGCACGAAAAACCGGAGGTGCCCAACTTCAGACCCGGCATGCATGGGCTGACCCTGCAGAACGGGATGGTCATCGCCATTGAACCCATGGTGACGGCCGGAACCTATGAAGTGGACATCCTGGACGACAAATGGACCGCTGTGACCCGCGACGGCCTATGGGCCGCGCACTTTGAACACAGCGTGGCGATCACCCCGGAAGGGCCGAGAATCCTGAGCGTTTCGGATCGAGGTCTGAACCGGCACACAATTGATGGTTGACAGAATAGGCAAAGATAGATAAAGATGCCTGTTCCTGCCCCGAAATAGCCGGGGCCGTCAGGACGGGCCGTCACAACGGCCAAACGGCTATCAGTGGAGATATGCGATGAAAGTCAGACCTTCCGTCAAGAAAATATGCCCCAAGTGCAAAGTGATCCGGCGCAAGGGAGTGCTTCGAGTTATCTGCGAAAACCCCCGGCACAAGCAGCGCCAGGGCTAGGGCAGGAGACATATTGTGGCGAGAATAGCAGGTGTTGATTTGCCGCGCGGCAAACGGGTGGATATTGCGCTTACCTACATTTACGGCATCGGCCGCACCACGGCCCTGAAGATCCTTGACTCCACCGGCGTCAACTGGGAGCGCAACATTGATGAGCTCTCCGCTGACGAAGTGAACGAGATCCGCAAGGAGCTCGAACAGAACTACAAGGTGGAAGGCGATCTGCGCCGCGAAATTTCGGGCAACATCAAGCGGCTGATGGACATCGGCTGCTTCCGCGGGCTGCGCCATCGTCGCGGCCTGCCCGTGCACGGCCAGCGCACCCACACCAACGCGCGCACCCGCAAGGGCCCGCGCCGCGGCGCTGTGGGCAAGAAAAAGTAGGCGTGCTCATTTACTCGTTTTTTAGCCAGATTGAGGGATAATCATGGCCAGACCCAAGAAAGCGGTCAAGAAAAAGGAAAAGAAGAACGTGCCCGTGGGCATTGCCCACATCCAGGCTTCGTTCAACAATACCATCATCACCTTTACGGACACGCGCGGCAATGCCGTCTCCTGGGCCTCTTCGGGCCAGAGCGGCTTCAAAGGCTCGCGCAAGTCCACGCCTTTCGCCGCCCAGGTAGCCGCTGAAACCGCCGCCCGCAAGGCGCAGGACAACGGCATGCGGACCGTGGGCGTTTATGTGAAGGGTCCCGGCTCCGGCCGCGAGGCCGCCATGCGCGCTATTGCCGCCGTGGGTTTCCGGGTGGCTTTCATCCGTGACGTGACGCCCATCCCGCATAACGGCTGCCGGCCGCCCAAGCGCCGCCGCGTTTAGTTTTACGCTGCCCCGAGCAGCGCCGTACAAACGAAGAGGACTCATTCATGGCCAAATATACTGAAGCCAAATGCCGCATGTGCCGCCGCGAGGGCTGCAAGCTCTTCCTGAAGGGAGACCGTTGCTTTACCGACAAATGCGCTTATGATCGCCGTCCCTACGCCCCCGGCCAGCACGGCCGCGCGCGCAAGAAGGTCAGCGAATACGCGGTGCAGCTGCGGGAGAAGCAGAAGACCCGTCGCGCTTACGGCGTGCTGGAACACCAGTTCCACGGCTACTTTGAAAAAGCCGAAATGCAGAAGGGCGTTACCGGCACCAATCTGCTGGTCATTCTGGAGCGTCGGCTGGACAACGTGGTCTACCGTCTGGGCTTTGCCAACTCCCGCAACCAGGCTCGCCAGCTGGTGCGTCACGGCATCTTTACGCTGAACGGTCACAAGGTCACCATTCCCTCGCTGCAGGTGCGGGTGGGCGACACTCTGGAAGTGCCCGAAAAGAATCGTAAAATTCCTGTTCTGGCTGAAGCCCAGGAAGTGATCGCCCGTCGTGGCTGCCCCGGTTGGCTTGAAGCCGACGGAGCCGCTTTCAAGGGCACCGTAAAAGCCTTGCCGCAGCGCGATGATATTCAGTTCCCCGTCAACGAGCAGTTGATTGTCGAACTTTACTCGAAATAAGCGGGGGGCGCATGCTAATTAAACAAGGCGAACGCCTTATTAATGCGCGCAACTGGTCGGAGCTCGTGAAGCCCGACCAGATTTTGCGTGAGGAAGAGACGGCCAGCGGCACGCACGGCAAGTTTATTTGCGAACCTTTGGAGCGGGGCTACGGCACCACCATCGGTAACGCCATGCGGCGCGTCCTTCTGGCCTCCCTGCAAGGGGCGGCCTTTGTCTCGGTGAATATCACCGGCGTGCAGCATGAGTTCACGACCATTCACGGCGTTTTGGAGGACGTGACCGACGTCATCCTCAACCTCAAGCAGGTCCGCCTGCGCATGGATACGGACGAACCCCAGCGGCTGACCCTGCGCGTGGACCGGAAAGGCCCCGTAACCGCCGCCCAGATACAGACCAACCAGCATGTGGAGGTGCTCAACCCCGAGTTGCACATCGCCACCCTCACCGAGGATATTGAGCTGGAGATGGAGCTGGAGGCGCGCATGGGCAAGGGCTATGTGCCCGCCGACATGCACGAGGGCCTGTCCGAGGAAATCGGCCTGATCAAGCTGGATTCCAGCTTTTCGCCGGTGCGCAAGGTGGCCTATACCGTGGAGCAGGCCCGTGTGGGCCAGATGACCAACTATGACCGTCTGCTGCTGGAAGTCTGGACTGACGGTTCGCTTACGCCTGAAGACGCCATTGCCTACAGCGCCAAGATCATCAAGGACCAGATTTCGGTCTTTATCAATTTTGATGAGCGTGTTTCCGGCGATATGCGTCTGGGCAGCAGCGACGGCGGCGAAGTGAACGAGCATCTCTTCAAGAGCATTGACGATCTTGAACTCTCGGTGCGCGCCACCAACTGCCTGCGCAGCGCCAATATTGCCCTTGTGGGCGAACTGGTGCAGCGCTCCGAGGCCGAAATGCTCAAAACCAAGAATTTCGGTCGCAAGTCGCTGGATGAAATCAAAAGCGTTCTTTTGGACATGGGCCTTGACTTCGGCATGAAGGTCGACGCCTTCGACAAGAAATATCAGGAATGGAAAAGGAAGCAGCAAAATGAGGCATAGCAATTCCGGCAGGAAACTCTCGCGCACGCCCGCGCACCGTAAGGCCCTGTTGCACAATCTCGCCAAGGCGCTGCTGATCCACGGCAAAATCCGCACCACGGAGATGAAGGCCAAGGAATTGCGCCGGGTGGTGGAACCCCTGATTACGCTGGCCAAGCGTAATGATCTGCATTCCCGTCGTCTGGCCTACCGGGTGCTGAATGATCATGCCCTGGTCAAGCGTCTGTTTGATGAAATCGGCCCGCTGTTTGCTGGCGTGCCCGGCGGCTACACCCGCGTGCTCAAACTGGCCATGCCGCGCAAGGGCGACAACGCCCCCATGGCTGTCATTGAGCTGTCCCGTGCGGCTGAGCAGCCCGCTGACGCCAAGGGCGGCAAGGACAAGGCCGCTGAAGCGCCCGTCAAAGCCAAGCGCACCCGCAAGCCCAAAGTTGAAGAAGGGGCCGCGCAGGAAGAAAGTGCCGCCCAGTAGGGCGGAAGCGCAGCAGCTTTTGCGAAAGGGGGCCTACGAGCTCCCTTTCTGTTTATGAATCCGGGACGGGCTCACGTGCCGTCCGCAAGGGAGCGCCACCATGAAATTGTTGGAAAAAGCCCGCGCCGCCGGCTGAGCGGCCAAACTGGCTCCAGGGGCTCTGGAGCGGCTTTTGCGTGGCCTCGCGTCCGAAACCTCGCCCGAACTGGAAGCCAGGGTGCTGGCGGGCCGCGCCCCGAATGAGGACGCGGTGGTGCTGTCCGTTCCGGCGGGTAAGGCTCTGGTGCAGACGGTGGACATTCTTGCGCCCATCGTGAACGACGCCTTTACCTTTGGGCGCATCGCGGCGGCCAACGCCTTGTCCGACGTCTACGCTCTGGGGGGCGAGCCCTGGTGCGCCATGAACGTGGCCTGCTTTCCCCAGGCTCTGGCCGAGGACGATCCCGAGCATATTCTCAGCGACATTTTGCGCGGCGGCCAGTCCGCCCTGCTGGAGGCCGGAGCCGTTCCGGCCGGCGGCCATACCGTGCAGGATGACGAATTGAAGTACGGCCTGGCTGTGACCGGCATTATTGACCCCGCCCATATCGCGGTTAACAGCGGCCTGCGTCCGGGCCAGCGCCTGCTGCTGACCAAAGCTCTGGGCACCGGCATCCTGGCCACGGCGGTCAAGGCCCGCTGGGACGGCGCAGCTGAAAGCGAGGCCGAACTGGCGCGCTGCTGCGGCCGTCTGAACAAGGTGGGCGGCGCGGTCATACGCGAATTCCATTTGCCCGCCGCCACGGACATCACCGGCTTCGGGCTGGGCGGCCATGCCCTGGAAATGGCCTTGGCCTCGGAGGTCTGCGTGGCTCTGGATACGGCGGCCCTGCCGCTGCTGCCGCGCGTGCTCGACTATGCGCGCGACGGCCTGATTCCCGCGGGCAGCCATCTGAACCGCAAGCATTGGAGCTGTTCCACCCTGGTGGGAACAGACGTGGACGAATCTCTGGAAAGCGTGGTGTTTGACGCTCAGACCTCAGGCGGACTGCTGCTGGCCGTGCCGCCGGATCTGTTGGGCGCGGCGCGCGCCATGCTGGAGGCCGACGGAGATCTGGCCTGTGAAGTAGGGGAAGTGCTGCCGCCTCGGCGGGACGGCAAGGCCTTGTTGCTGCGCTGACAACAGCCCCTGGGAGCATATCCTTTCGCCCGCAAACCGCGGTGCCCGGAGCGCGGATTTTGCCCTAACCGGCACGGCTTTCACGGATTCCGTTCCTCCTTGACGGATTACCTTGGCTTGCGGCTGATGCTTAGCTATGCTATTAAAATTTGATTTGCGAGAGTGGCGGAATTGGTAGACGCACTGGACTTAGAATCCAGCACCTATGGTATGGGGGTTCAAGTCCCCCCTCTCGCACCAAAAGAAAAAATGGCGCTTGTGCGACCCTGGCAAAAGCCTCCCCGTTACGCCTTGAGCGTTTCAGAGGAGGCTTTTTACATGGCGTTTATCCTGT